>CAXNDA010000001.1:0-35267 GCA_964200875.1 Chloroflexota bacterium
TTCGTAGGCGGCAACCAGTTGCTTTGCGGCAGCTTCCCAGGGGAAGCGCCGCGCCCGTTCGAATCCCCGTTGCTGTTGCTGCCGGCGCAGGTCCCGATCCGTCAGCAGCAGGGCCATGGCGCCCGCCAGCCCCTCGGCGTCGGCAGGCGCTGCGTACAGTGCGGCTTCACCCAGCACTTCGGGCAAGCAGGATGCGTCGCTGGCCACCACCGGCGCCCCGCAGGCGAGCGCCTCCAGTGGGGGCAATCCAAACCCTTCGTAGAAGCTGGGGAAAACGAAGCATGCGGCGCCGGTGAGCAGTGGCGGCAGGTCGGCGTCGGGGACGCTGCCCAGAAACCTCACGCGGCCGGCCAGCTTCAGCTCCTCCACCGCATCGTAGATGGGCTGGTAGAGCCAGCCGGGCGAACCGGCGATGGCCAGGTTCAATCCGGCCGCCTGTCCACGGTCGATCATGATGCGAAAGGCGCGTAGGAGCCCGGCCACGTTCTTGCGCGGCTCGATGCGCCCAAGCGTGAACAGGTAGCGGCCCGCTTCAAGGTGATACCGCGCACACGCGGCGGCCACGACTTCCTCGGGCGATGGCGTGAAGCCCGCGCTCACCCCTCCGTAGACCACGCGCACTCGGTTGGGCTGCACGTTGAGCAGGTTCACGACGTCACTGCGGGTGTGCTCCGAATCCGCCAGCACCACCGCAGCGCCGGCCACCGCGTGCGGCACTGCCTTCTCCAGGAAGCGGCGCAATGCCGGAAATGCGTGTTCGGGATGCCGTAGAAAGCTCAAGTCATGCACCGTCACTGCGGCCGGAGCGCGGTGCGGCGGCAGCGTGTAGTCCGTCGCATGGTAGAGATCCAGCGGGCCGGTCCAAGTGTCGACCGCAAGCGGGAGGTGCAAGCGATGCCACAGGATACCCATCAGGCGCGACGGCAGTGGTAGGCGTGCGGTGCTCACCGAGGGCGCGCCCACCAGGTCCGCCGGGAACTGAGCGCCGCGCGGGCCGAGCAACACGTACTGGTGGCTCGCTTCGGTCCGCACCAGCGCAGCAACGAGTTCCCGGGTGAGCCGCCCAATGCCGGCCTGCTCCTCGATCGCTGCGGTGACGTCGATGCCGATACGCATATTAGATCTTGCGGCGGAAGAGAAACAGCACGGAGCCGAATGCCACAATGCTCCAGTAGCTGATGCTGCGATCGAGCAACGCTGCGGCCACAGCCTCTTCTTTGGTGACTCCCGCCAGCATCAGCAGGCCGATCATCCCGGCTTCGACCAAGCCAAGACCGCCAGGCGTGAAGGGAACCACCGTGAGCAGTGCGTTGGCCAGCGAAAGGAAGACGGCGTGGGGAAAGCTGAGCCCCAGCCCCAGTGCCTGAATCACCAGGAACATCCGAGCCGCTTCGGTACACCACACGGCAACGGTCACCGCTGCGCCAGAAGGAGCCTTTCGGAAGCTCCCAAGAATACCGTCCTGGAAACGGAGATAGGCTAACTGGATTCGCTTGGGAAGAAGTCGATGGACCCGTTCCCGCAGGAACCACATGGCCGCCAAGCCCACCACGCAAAGCCCCACCAGCGTGCCGGCGATAAGCAACATCTTGTCGGCCACGTCTGCCTGTGGCCCTTCCAACCTGCCGATGAAGAGCAGCGAGGACACCAGGAGTGAGGCGAGCACCACCGTGTCGAAGGCGCGCTCCGCAACCACCGTGCCCATGGCAGCAGAGAAGCTGGCGCCGGTGCGCTGCTTAATCTCGTAGCCTCGGTAGGCGTCACCCAGCTTCGCGGGAATCAGGCAATTGGCGAACCAGCTCAGGTAGATGATGCCCGCCAAGGATCGCAACGTCGGCAGGGGCCGGTCTCGGGCGACATCAGCACTCTTCAGCAGTATCTGCCAGCGCAGCGCCCGGAGCGGGAAGGTGGTGTAGTAAGCAAGGAATGCAGCAGCGTACAGCCAGGGATCAGCTCCCCGGACCGTGTTCCAGATGGCCTCCGGGTCAAGCTCGAGCCGCGAGACGAAGAACACGATGATGCCAAAAGCCACCACGAATCCGAGGGCGGAGCGGAGCCGTAACCGGCCACTGAGCTCAAGCGGAGCGTCGTTGTTCTCGGATTCTGGTGGGGACACGGGTGTCGTTTGGGACATGCTTCCTAATGGGCAGGAGTCTCGGCAAGGTTCTCGGAACCCCATGCGCGCCCGGCCCCAAGCGCCAGGCCAAACAGCAGGCCGAGTTGTGCGCCGATGCCATGCACATACAGGTTATCAAACAAGTGGTGCACGGCGAGGACAGCGACCAATCCGACTGCTGCCAGCGTAAGGCCTGCCGGCAACGCTGACTCAGGGTGGGACTGCGTGGCGGCTCGGATGGCGCTTCGCGCTGCGTTTACTGTGCCGCCGAGGAGTGTGGCGAGCAGCGTCAGGTAGCTCAGCAGGCCCACCAACCCCATCTCGGCCAAGAGATTCAGGTAGAGGTTATGGGCGTGGCCCGGCGCTTGCGGCCAGTTGGGCAGCGCATAGGCAGGGTACGCCCGGTCGAAGTTGCCGGCGCCCACGCCAAGCAGCGGATTGTCGGCGAACATCCCCTGGGCCGCCTCCCAGATGGCCATGCGCTGCACAACGGCGAAGTTCGCGCCGGTGAGGTGCACTTCGCGGGGGTCTAACAGCGTGAGGCTGTCGAAGATGGTCGCAACCCGGGTGGCGAGGAACTCAGGAAGAATGCCGAAACCACCTAGTAACCAGACGGCACTCGCGCCAATCACCAGCAGCGGAGCTGCGAGCAACGTGCGGGGCCGATACGTGAAGGCCATGACCGCAACGCCCGCCAGCAGTGCCAGCAGGGCGCCCCGTGACAGCGATGCCAGGACCCCCAGGGTCATGACCCCGCCGGCTGTGAGCGCGATGAGAGGCAACGGTTGGACGAGGCCACGGAGGCCGTTGCGGCTGTGCGCGAACAGCAGCCCGGTCGCCAGCATGACGCCGGTGGTCAGGTAGGCTGCGAAGGGATTCGGTTGGCCGAAGCTGCCAAAGGAACGCAGATAGCCGCCGCCCAGCAGAAAACCGAGCGGACCGGCTCCGGAGATTGCCTGGTTCAAGCCACGCAATGCTTCCAGCGAACCGGCAGCGAGAATGGCAACGGTGACCACCACGGCCGCCCGGGGCTCGCGCGCCAGCGACATGCCAAGCGCCAAGGCTACGGCGAATGAAAGCCACTTGGCCAGCTCCTTGACGGTGAGGTCCAAGGCCACAGCGTCGGGCATGGAGGCGATGACTGCGAGGCAGACCAGGGCGAGCGCCCCCCAGACTGGATGCCAGAACACACCGAAGTCATGGCGGACGCAGGAGCGGGCCCACCAAATGGCAGCCGAGGCTGCTAACGCGACCTCCACCCCGCCGAGCGCCAGCCCACCCACCGGAACGCGGAAGTTGTCGCCAAACGGCACCGCGAAGGCGAGCGCAGCAGTGCTGGCGGCCGGCATGAGGGCGAGGAACACCGCCGCAACGGTGACTGCTGCGATACCTGCGGCATAGGTGACCGGTAGCGTTGCAATGGCGGCAGCGAGGGGTACGCCGGCCACCATCGCTGAAACCGCCGGGCGGGTGAGTCGGATCAACGCTCCGCGGCTGGGGCCTTCAGTCCCAACGCTTCACTCAGCCAAGCTGCGGTACGCGCCAAGCCATCATCCAAGGGTATCGCCGGTTCCCAACCCAGCAGCCGCTTCGCCTTGCTGATATCCGGCCGCCGTTGTGCAATCTCCTCAGGCCGCGCCGCCACCTGCCGTACCTCGGAGCGAGAACCGGTGACCCGGACCACCAGGTTGGCCAATTCCAGCACTGTGAACTCAGCGGGATTCCCCAGGTTGATCACCTCGCCCTGAGTGCCTTCGGTGAACAGCGCCCGCTGCAACCCCTCCACCAGGTCGGCCACATAACAGAAGCTCCGGGTCTGGCTGCCGTCGCCATACACCGTCAACGGTTGGCCGCGCAACGCTTGCGTCATGAAGTTCGGTACCACCCGGCCGTCTTCCGGCGCATTGCGCGGGCCATAGGTGTTGAAGATGCGGACAATGCGAGCGTCGAGGCCGTGCACCTGACTGTAGTTGTACGTCAACGCCTCGGCATAGCGCTTCCCCTCGTCGTAGCACGAGCGCGGGCCCACTGGGTTCACGTTGCCCCAATAGGTCTCCGACTGCGGGTGTTCCTTCGGATCGCCGTACACCTCGGAGGTCGAAGTGACGAGGAACCGGGCGTTGTGACGTTGGGCGAGCTGCAGCGCATGCAGCGTTCCCTGCGAATTGGTGAGCATGGTCTCGATCGGGTACCGGCCGTAGCCCTCGGGGCTGGCAGGGCTCGCCATGTGGAAAAGCGCGTCGCAGGGAAGGTCCGGCAACGGGTCGCACACGTCATGGAATCGGTATTCGAAGCCGGGCTGTTGTTCCAGATGCGCAATGTTGACGCGGCGGCCGGTAAGCAGGTTATCGAGCACCACAACGCTATGGCCGGCGGCGAGTAATGCCTCCGCAAGGTGCGAGCCGACAAAGCCGGCTCCACCGGTGATCACGATGTTCATGCAGTGGTCCGGTAAGGGCGGAGTGACTGTTCGGCCACCGCGGCCAGGGCGACGGTGAGCCAGAACAGGAAGGCGAGGTCAATCAGGAAGTAGCTATTGTCGATGAGGCCGTGCACCAAGAAGTCCACCATGCTGGCAGCCAGTGCCAGCCCCGCCCACTTGGCCCATACGTCCTGCTGGGCGACCAAACGGCGGACGTGACCCCAGAACTGGCACTGAACCAAGAGCAGGGCCGCCAGCCCTAGTATGCCCATGCGTAACCAGAAGTCAAGAAACAGGTTGTGGGGGTGCGAGATTTCGGGCTCCAGTTTGGCCTCCGCCAGGATGTACCGGGGGTACTGATACAGAAAGTTGTCGAGCCCTACGCCGAACAACGGGTGGTCCAGGGCCATCGCCCAAGCTGCCTGCCACACATACACCCTTTGCAGCAAAGGCAGCAGCTGCCCCATGCGTTCGCCGGCCACTGCCGGTAACACCACTACGGCGACCAGCATCACGGTGGCGGCACCCAACGCCAACCGCCAACGCCAGCCTGCCAGCAGAAGGAGCCCCGCTGCGGCGATGCCGATAAGCGCACCCCGCGAGTAGGTGAAGTAGAGCACCACCGTCATCAACGCGAGAGCAACCGCTGGAGTTACGCCCAGGGCGCGGGAACGCCTGACCAGGCCTGCAAACAGCACCAGTGCCAGCGCCACGGGCATGAGGCGTCCCAGCGCCAGGGCCAGGTGGTTGGGGGAGTGGTAGATGGCCAGAATCCGTTTGACGCCACCGGTGTTCTCCACCACCCCTATGACCCAGTAGTGGTACAGGCTGAACAGCGCCATGCCAATGCCCAGCCCGGCGAGGGCCATGAGCGCGCGCCAGACGTCGGCCATGCTGCGCCACGTTGTGGTTGCCAGTAGATAGAACAGCGCCGGTTCAGCGACCACTGTGCGGAGTTCTCGGAGCGCCTCTTTCATCTGGCCGGTGAAGGGCAACGTGGCCAGGGCCGCCAGCAGAAACGCCGCGGGAGGAAGCAATGCGGTGCGCCACGAGACTTCCTGTGCCGGTACGCCAGGCGGGCGCCTCAGCAGCCGGGCACTCCATGCGGCGGCGCACAGCAGCACGGTGAATTCGACCAGACTGACCTCGAAGGGGTCGGCTCGGCCCAGCGCCGTAAGGTCGAAGACCTTGGGGGCCCGATAGGCTGGGGCGGTCAGCGGCACCAACAGCAGGGCGATATCGAGGCGCCACCAGGCCGCCACGCCAAAGGCCACGGTGAGCGGTACGGCCAGCCACCACGGCGCGAAGTAGTAGGCCGCCAACAATCCCACGAGCAGGGCGCCCGCCAAAAGGTCGCCGCTGGTCTGGCGGGTGAGCGTCGCGTCGGTGCTCATCACGCTGGTCATTCTACGGAGTACACCATGAACACCGGTGTCCCGCTGCGCTCGTAGAAGGTCTGCTCCAACTTGGTGCGCTTTCCGGCTTGGGCCGCCGCTTGCTCAAAGGCTGCCATTCTGGGAAACGCAGTGTAGTCTTCGCCGTGGAACAGGTAGCGCTGCTCGGCGGTAGCCAAGGGTAACCGCGCCGCGAAGCCGGGGTCGGGTTCGGCCGTGTAGCCGAAGACCTCGAGCGGGCGGACGCGCCCAGCCGTCACCAATTGCACCGTGTAGCGGATGCCCCAATCCATAGCGAGCGGCGCCGGCACCCCGTTTTCGTCAAGGTAGGAGGCCAGCTTGTACACCGCATCGGAATGACCGCGATGCCCGCCGGTGCGTACCAGAGCCTCGTGATACTGTGCGTCTACCGTCAAGTTTCCCGCTGCCAGGATGGCGATGGTGAGGGGCGCGGCAATGTGCCCCAGCCGACGGAGAGCGCCGCTCTGCGCCCGGACCGCCGCAGCCAGTGCGACCACAGGAATTGCGCACAAGAGCGGCAGCAGGATGAACAGATGGGTGGGCCAAATACCGGAGATGGTGACCGGGCTTTGGACCACCACCAAGAACGTGAAGCCCAGCAGCAGAGCAATCGCGCCACGCAGCGGCGGCCAGCGTACGGCAAGAGCGCAAGCTGTGGCTGCGCCCACCAGCACCGCGGGCGGGAACAGGTGGTTGCCGTATAGGCCGCCCAGGAACCAGAAGTGCCCGCCGTGCAGCAGAGCCCAAAGCGTATCGAGCCTCGCCAGCAGGTTTGCTGGATAGTCGGCGTTGTGGACGCCGTAGGTGGTGACTTCTGCGCTCTTGGCCACCGCATCCAGCGTGGCGCCCGTCTGCAGGTTGTAGATCAACAGCGGCGCCGCCCCGCCCACGAATGCCACGGCGACGGCGACGGCCGGCTTCAGCGCACGCCTCAGGCGGGCAACCGCGCCCCCAGGATTGCGCCAGGTCCGCCAGAGCGTTGGCCCCTGCCACGCTAATCCTATAAATCCGAGCGCCAGGATGGCCCAGAGGAAGAGGATCTTGGTGCTTAAGCCCAGGCCCAGCAGCAGGCCGGCGCCGGCCAGCCACCATACGCTGCCGGTGCGGCGCCAAGCCAGCAGCAACAGCAACGCCCCCATCAGCCAAAGCGCCATTAGCGAGCTGACATGAACCCCCTGGCGGGCGTAAAAGACCCAGGACGGGTGGGTGGCGAGCAGCAAGGCCGCACCCGCGCCCGCCATTCGGCTCGAAAACAGGTGGCGAACCCAGACGGCGGTGAGGGCCACGGTCAGCGCTCCGCCTGCGATGGTCATGAGCCGCAGCGCGCCGACGCTGGGGCCGAGCACGCTGAAGAACGCCAGCGAGGCGTAGGTATGCACAGCGCCCACATAGTCGAATGCCATGAGCGGCCACGTGCGGCCAAAGAGTGCGATTCCGTGGGGCCGGACGAGTTCCGGCTGTCGTCCTTGCAGCAGATCGAGCGCTGGGATCGCGTCCGCAGCCTCATCGTAGTACAGCCCCGGCAGCGTCAGGTGGTAGGCCGCCAGGGCGATGAAGACGAATGCCGGGACTGCGACCAGGGCGGTCTCCAACGCCCATGAACGGCGGAGGTTCACCTGCGATGTGCTTTACGCTGCCTATCGCCCACCGGACTAGCGCTTACCTGAGTTCTGCATGAACGAAGCAGCCACGAGGAGGCCTCCCACCAGAGCTAGGCCGGCGAACATGAAGAACGGCCCGAAGTCCGGCTTCATCTCCACCGCAACGCGGTCGAAGCCCCAAGCCGGCCCAGAAACGCGCTCGAGTGCGATGGTGTGCTCGCCCGGACGCAGGCCCTTGACCAACGGCACCAAAACGAACTCACCGCCACCAGCCGGGATGTCGACCGCGCTCTGCGAACCGTCAACTTTGGCCAGCAGACGGACCGGTTCGGCTGGTGGCGGCATGATCAGGCCGATGCCGGTTCCGCTGAACCTAATGCTGAGGGTCGCGGTGTCTCCGGTGGTTTGCAGCAGCCGTCCCCCCGAGGCGCCGGGTTTGTTCGTCAGTTGCCAAGGGCCCCGTGCGTCGACCGGCGTGGCCAGTTCTTCGTACTCGCCGGGCGTGGCAACGGCCAACCGATCGTGCGCCGCCTTGACGCGGTCGTAGACCGGGCGTGGCGTGAAGTCGGTATCCACCATGCGGAAGAAGTAGTCGGACCGTTCGATGGGGAAGTCACCAACTTGCCGGAAGTACCAGATGTTGAGCGTGCCCACCCAGCCCCACTTGCGGGTAAGGGCTATCGCGTCGGCCGTGTACTGTGCCTGCTGCTCTTCCGATACCCGCCGCCAGATGAGCTTCTCCGGCGACATGCTCTCGGGCGAGGCGTTCCAGCCGAACTCGTTGAACCAGATGGGTTTGTCCTTGTCTCCATTCCGCTCCATAACCTCGCGCAGCAGTTGCAGGCGGCCGAAATTCAGGGCGTTCGCGTTGGGCGTCGCGTCGGGCGGCAGGTCAAACCCGTAGGCGTTTGCCGAAAGGGCGTCGAAGTAACGGCCTGCCCCGGCCTTGTACAGAGCGTCTAAATACTTCAGCTCATTGAGGTTGAACGCCGATTCTTCCAGCGTTTGAGCGAGCGGAGCGCTGAGTACCACCACATTGGGATCGGCCGCCTTCGCCTGCTCATAGGCAATCTGCAGCAGGCGGGCGTAGCCGGGCGCATCGGGGCGGCCGGTCCACTCCACTGCCAGATTCGGCTCGTTCCAGATCTGCAAGAACTGCACCCTGCCTTTGTAGCGGTCGACTAGCGCTCGCACGAAGTCGCCGTAGTCCTCGAAGCGGGTGGGTGGCGCAGTCTCTGGGCTGCCCTCGGGGCGGGCCCACACGGGTGGGCGATCCAAGCGCGCGATGATGCGTATGCCATGCTGCTGCGCGAGGTCCACGATCTGGTCGTACTTCTCCCAAGTGCTCTTGCGGAACTTGTCGTCGAAGAAGTAATTCTTGCGAGGCTCGATCTCCTCCCAGGCGAAGATCTGCTTCATCCAGCCGATGCCGGCCTCTTTGGCCATGCGGACCGTCTGCTCCTTCTTCCACGGCTCGACTTCGCGGTCGAGGAAGAAATTTGCGCCGACGGGGTTCACGTCAGTCAGCGGGATCGGTGGGATGCTGCGGAGTTCGGGGGGCGCCGCTGCGGTGATGGGGTTAGGCGCCCAGGCCAAGCCAATAAGGCCGACAAGGAGCAGCAGGATGGCGATGACGCGGACTGGAGGAAGGCGCAGGAGGGTCAAACACGACTCCGAGGTGGGTTGGAGGGTTCGGCCTTGAAGGCCATGCTAGCCGTGAAGTATACCAGAGCTACGAGCAGTATTTCACTGCATATGACGAATCGACGACTAGAGCGGCCGCTTGGCCGGCATCCCGGGCCGCCGAGGGTAGCGCTCTGGTGTGGGCCCGGCCTTCTCTACCAGGATCACGCTGCGATCATCGCCGAGAGCGTCGAGGGTCACCGGCTCTACCGATCGCAGCCAGCCGTCCAGCAGTGTAAGGGCGTGGGTTGCCGTCGCCACCTCCTGCGCCATGTCTCCCTTCTTCAGCGCAATAGCCAGGCCGCCAACTCGCAGGAAGGGAAGCTGATATTCCACCAGTACCGCCAACGCATCGACAGCGCGGGTGATCGTGACATCGAAGGCACCACGGAACTGCGGGAGGTGCCCCTCGGTCTCGGCCCGGCCGGTCACCACGCTGACATTCGGCAACCCAAGGTCCGTCACCATGGCGGACAGAAACGCCGTCTTACGAGCGTGTGCCTCGAGGAGTGTGACCCTTAGTCCGGGTCTGGCGATGGCGAGCGGAAGGCCGGGAAAGCCGCCACCCGAGCCGATATCGAGCAAGGTCTTTGCCTGGTCGGGAATGTAAGGCAGCGCCGTGAGTGAATCGAGAAAATGCTTGACATAAATGTCAGAAGTATCGGTGATCGCCGTCAGGTTTACCCGCTGGTTCCACTCCTGGAGCAGTGCGCAGAAGCGTGCGAACTGCTCCAGGAGTGGAACCGTTAGGACAACGCCGAGTTCGGCGGCTCCGAGGGTCAGGGTGCTTTCGGGTGATGGTGGTGTCATGGTGGAGTCGGGGAGGGTGGCCGGCTGGCCTACGGGTAAGAACTCAGTGTTTCGGGTGCTGTGGGCATAAACCCGTGTCATGCCGACGCAAGGAGGCATCCCTTCGTTCCCGGACAGTTACCACCACCCGGTACTAAAGGATTCCTCACTCCGTTCGGAATGACATGGCCCCCTCAACTGTGAGCTCGTACGCCTACGGGTCGGGCGGCGGTTTCGAGACGTGGTTATGGTACACTACCGATGCGGTTGAACCGCCTGTTATGCACACGCTAAACACCCCACGCACCCTGGCGCGTTGCCTCTCGCCCCTCCTGTGCCTGCTCTCCACCATCGCCTGCGATCGTGTAGCAGGTACGTCGGCCACGCCCGCGCTGCTGGCTACGCCCACGAGCGTGCGTCCGGCCAACTCACCGGCGCCGCTGGTGACTCCGTCGGCCGCCGGCACACCCGTCGGGAACGACAACCTGAAGGTGGCGCGCCCCACCGTAAGGCAAGAGGTTAAGAGTCCGATCAGCGTGCAGGGGCAGGCTAGGGTCTTCGAGGCTAACGTGCAGATTGCTTTGAAGGACAAGGGCGGGCAGACGCTCGCGAGCAGCTTCACCACCGCTTCGAAAGGCGCGCCCGATTGGGGCGATTACAAGGCTGACCTTCCCTTTCGGGTGACCGTCCAACAGGAGGCTACTCTGGAGGTGTTCGCGCTGAACGCGCGGGACGGTTCACCGCAGTTTGTGGTGGCAGTGCCGGTCACGCTGCTGCCGAACTGAGCGTGGCCGCTTCGGGTGACGTGATCCGGTGCGCGTAGGCATCGACGCTCGGTTGCTGGCCTACCGTCAGGGCGGGACGAGCGTGTACACGCGGCAACTGCTGCACCATCTCCCCCTGGCTGCGCCCAAGGATGACTTCGTGGCGCTGACCAGCCGGAAGCAGCCCCGCTATGCCGGACAGCCCGCCGCAGTCGACAGCCATCCGTTGTGGACGCCGCCGCACCATCACTTGGAGCAGTGGAGCCTCCCCGTGGAGCTGGTGCCGGCGAGGTTGGACCTGCTGCACAGTGTTGATTTTATTGCGCCCACCCACCGGCCCTGCCCGGCGGTCATCACGGTGCACGACCTCGCCTTTCTGGTGTATCCCGACACTATGACGACTGAGAGCCACCGCTACTATGGGCAGATTGGCAAAGCGGTTGCCGCTGCCGACGCTATCATCGCGGTGAGCGAGGCCACCCGGCGTGATCTGGAACGGCTGTTGCATGTGCCGCCCGAGCGGGTTCAGGTAGTGCACCATGGCGTGGCTGATGTCTACGGGCCCCGGCCGGCCGAGGAGGTCGAAGCATTCTGCAAAGCTCACGAGTTGCCTTCGACCTTCATGCTCTGGGTGGGGGCACTGGAGCCCCGCAAGAATCTGCCCTGCCTGTTCCGCGCCGTCGCCTCCGCCACGCCATCGCTGCCCGATGCTCTGCGGACTCTCGTCATCGTGGGCGTCAAAGGGTGGACCTTTGAGCAAGCGCAGCAGGAGTTCGAACGCCTGGGTCTGGCGGCGCAGACGATCCTGTTCGGCGATGCGACCGAGGATGACTTAGCGATGCTTTACAACGCTGCCTGGGTGTTCGCCTACCCGTCGCTGTACGAGGGCTTCGGCCTGCCGCCGCTCGAGGCGATGGCATGCGGCACACCGGTGCTGAGCGCCAACGTATCGGCCATGCCCGAGGTGCTGGGAGATGCGGCGCGCTTCTTTGACCCGCAAGACGACCAAGCCTTGGCTGGCCTTTTACGAGAACTGGCTCTCGATGAGCCGCAGCAGCAGCGTCTGGCAGCCGCAGGCAGGGCGCGGGCTGCGGGCTTCACCTGGGAGGCGACCGCCCGTGCCACGCTCGACGTCTATCGCGGTGTGGTGCAGCGCTCATGAAGGTGCTCTTCGTCACCATCGAGCCACCCTGGCCGATCATCGGCGGCACTCCCATGCGCTCGTACAACCTCATCATGCGGATCGCGCAGAACCACGAGGTCTATGTGGCGTGCCCAGCCACCGTGAGCCAGGTGGCGGTGATGCAAGAACTCTTCGGCGCCTCAGTGAAGCGCATCGTCTCGGTGCCACTGCCGCCGCACCGTTCGCTGTGGCGGAGAGCAGTCGGGACGCTCATTGACCCAGCGCCGGACCTGGCCTACCGCAACTTTCAGCCTCAGCTTGCGCACGCCATCCGGGAGCAGCTCCGCGACGTTGCCATCGACGTCGTGCACCTCGTGGGGCTCGAGTCGGTGGGTGCGCTCATGGGGCCCGACTGGGCGCCGCCCCAGGCGAAGGCGGTGCTGGTGGATGAAGTGAATGCCGAGCACGTATTGCAGCAACGGGCCCAGCGGGTGGAGCTGCGGCAGCCGCGGCGCTGGCCCGGCGCTCTGTACAGTTGGATACAGGCCCGCAAGCTCAAGAACTACGAGCGACGGGCATTGGTTTCGGCGGGTGCGGTCACCTCGGTGTCACCCGGCGATGCGGCGATTCTACGCCGGCTCGCGCCGGGTGTGGCCATCCACGTGGTGCCAAATGGCGTGGACACCAAGCTGTACGCGCCGGCGTCCTCCGCTCCGGAGGGCAGCGACATCGTGTTCTCAGGGACCATGGACTTCCGCCCGAATGTCGACGCGGTCCGCTGGTTTGTGGCCGAAATCTGGCCGGCGGTGCGTGCCGCGGCACCGGAAGCCCGCCTGATCATTGTCGGCCGCAATCCCGCGCCCCCCGTCCGCCGGCTCGCTGCGGCTGACGTCATCATCACCGGTCAGGTGCCCGATGACCTGCCGTACCTGCAGCAGGCGGCGGTCTACGTGGTGCCCATGCGTTTCGGCGGCGGTAGCCGGCTGAAGCTGCTGCAGGCCATGTCGTGCGCGCTCCCCATGGTCTCCACCACGCTGGGCGCCGATGGCGTGGCCGTCACGCCGGGCGAGCAATTGCTAATAGCAGACGATCCTGACGACTTCGCCCGAGCTGTGCTGCGCCTGCTGGCCCACCCCGAGGAGGGCGCTCGCCTGGGGGTAGCTGGGCGGAAGCTCGCAGCGGCCTATGACTGGGACGTGGTGGCCGAACAGCTTGAGGCCGCGTACGCAGCGGCAGTCGCCCGGGCTGATACCGGCTCAGCCGAACGAACCCCGCGCGGATGACACGGCGGCTGAGTGGGCTTGGGTTCGCAGCGGCCGTTCTGCTCGGCGGAACGGTCTTGCTGCTGACGGCTTCGGGCACGGCCTCCCGCGAGCATTGGGCGGAAGACCTTACCGGTGAGGCCAGCCCAGTCCAGCAGGCGAAGGCGCTGGTTGGTCTGGTGCGCCAGCGCCCAATTCCCACCGCCGATTTCGCCCCAACCACGCACGCTGGCCTCCCCCCCCTGGGAGCGAACACCTTCTTTGAGCAGGAGGTCGAAGAGTGGAAGGTGCGCCGCAGTATGGAGATGCTGCGCGATGCTGGGGTGAAGTGGATCCGGCAAGAGTTCCCTTGGGATCGCATTGAACCCTCGGTGAAAGGACGCTACGAGGACGCCTTCGGCTCCACGTGGACCAACTACGACCGGACGGTGCGGTTGGCGCAGGAATACGGCCTGCAAGTCATGCCTCGTCTTACCCTGCCGCCGAACTGGACACGTGCCGACAACTCGGTGCCCAGAGCGCCGCCCGATAACTACAACGACTACGGGGATTTCGTGGCGGCGGTGGTCGAGCGCTATCGGGGCAGGGTGCACTACTACCAGCTCTGGAACGAACCGAACACCGTACTGGAGTGGGGGAAGCCACCGAACGCCGCTGACTTCGTACGCCTGCTGCGCGTCGGTTACGAACGGGCGAAACGGGCCGATCCGGCGGTCGTAATCATCGCCCCGGCCCTTTCGCCGACCATCGGCACGCCCGACGGCGCCAACGTGAGCGACCTGACGTTTCTCCAGGAGATGTACGATCAGGGCGCATCCGCAGCCTTCGACATCATGAGCGCGCAGGGGTACGGCCTGTGGACCGGGCCCGGCGATCGGCGGGCTGATGCCTACCGGACCAACTTGGCGCGCGTGCAATTGGTGCGCGAGCTGATGGTAAAGAACGGCGATGGCCGCAAGCCGATATGGCTGGCCGAGATGGGCTGGTCGGCGCTGCCGCCCGATTTTCCGGGCGATGCGATCCATGGGCGGGTGACCGAGGAGCAGCAGGCGCGGTATACCGCGCAGGCCCTGCAGCGCATTCAGGCGGAATGGCCGTGGGTTGGCGTTACCTTCCTGTGGCACTTCCGCCGCGTGTCTGATGAGCAGCGCTCGCAGGCCGATTTCTATTTCCGCATGGTCGATCCCGACTTCACCGCACGCCCGGTCTATGGCGCCGTGCAGGCCGTGGGCGCCCAACCGCCGGTGTTGAACTATGGTTGGCGGCCCATCACCCATGTCGCCATCACGCGGTCGTCCGGTTGGGAATCGGCCGTGCGGACGGTCGACGGCATCGGGGTGCCGGCACTCGCCGCCCGGGACCCTGGCGAATCCTTGTCGTTTCGGGTGCGGGGCCGCCAGGTGCTGCTGCACCTACCGCCGGTGCCGGGCGGTGGCTCGTTGGCAGTGACGGTCAACCAGCGGCCGAGCGGGGTGATCCGGCCACGGGCCGTTGGGGCCGGGCGGGCCGCTGCCACGCTTCTGCCCGGCACCAACGCCTTACCCGACGGCGTGAACACCATCGAACTGAGGCCGGTGGGCGACGGTTTGGTCGTGCTCGCCGGCATCCAAGTACTGACTGCTGACCGAGAGCCTGCTCCGATGGCGGCGGGCGTCATGGTGCTGCTGGCGGCATTGCTGGCACTGCGGCTCACGTTCGGGGCGGGTGCGGGGAGGGGCCGGTGAGGGCCGGCGTCTCGGTCATCATGACGGTGCTGAATGAGGCGGCCTCGCTGCCCGCGGTCCTGCAAGGGCTCGAACAGCAGACCCGACGGCCCGACGAGGTGGTGGTCGTCGACGGCGGCAGCACCGATGGCACGTTGGCGCTGCTGCACGGGTACGCAGGCCCGCTGACGCTCCGTGTGCTGGAACTTCCAGGGGCGAACATCTCCCAAGGCCGCAACGCTGCAATCGAGGCCGCTACAGGCCCGGTGATAGCCATCACTGATGCTGGGGTTCGCCTGGAGCCTGCGTGGCTGGCGGCGCTGGTGCAACCTATGGAGGATGACGGCGCCGTAGCGGTGGCGGGCTTCTTCCATTCGGACCCTGCCGGCCTGTTTGAAGCTGTCCTGGGCGCGACCACACTGCCGGCAGCGTCGGACGTGAACCCGGCGACGTTCCTGCCCTCCAGCCGGTCAGTGGCGGTCACCAAAGAGGTGTGGCGGCGAGCTGGGGGGTACCCCGAGTGGCTGGACTACTGTGAGGATCTGCTTTTTGACTTCGCGGTGCTGAACCTGGGTGTACGCTTTGCTTGGGCCCCGGCCGCGCTGGCGCACTTTCGCCCCCGCCCCACCCTGGCGGCGTTCTTCAAACAGTACTACCGCTACGCCAGAGGCGATGGTAAGGCCGGCCTTTGGCGGCGGCGGCACGCTATCCGTTACGCCACCTATGCGGCTGGGGCTCTTGCCACGCTCGCCGTGCCGCGATTCCCCTGGCTGCTCCCCGCGATGCTGGCGGCTGGCATCGGCTACTGCGCCACACCGATCCGCCGGTTGCGCCCGTGGCTGCAGGGGCGTCCCGCAAGCGTGTGGTGCAGGGCCCTTCCGCTGGTGCCGTTGATACGGCTGACGGGGGATGTGGCGAAGTTGCTGGGCTATCCCGCCGGGTTATGGTGGCGCTTGCGGAACCCCGCTAGCCGGGGACAACGGTGACCGTCGCCCAGCGCGTTGTGCCGAGGGCGAGCGACGCGTTGCCGTTTCGCAAAGCGACTTCAACGTAGCCGCTGCTGCCAACCAGGGCTACCAGAGGCCCGCCATCCTGGTAGGAGCTGCTGAGGCCGCGGATGGTCGCCCCACCGATATGGAACACCGGCCGGGTGGGGAGCCCTTCAGGCACAAGGTTGGTTATGAGATCGCCGTACCCGTCCACGTGGATGACGCTTCCGGCGACGGCGCCCCCGGGTTCGCGGGCCGGCCTGGGCGGTGCAAAGGCCTGCACCTCAACGGTCGGTTTCCCCACGTGATCCACCGACAAGCCGTTGGCAAGGTGCGCGGCAACGGGGGCGAAGACGTCTCGACCGTGGAAGGTGTTGCTCACGGTTGCTCGCATAAGCGCTCGGTCGGTGATCACGTGCGCGGTAACCAGCGAAGGCAGGGGTGTTGCGCACACCTGAGGTGGCGCCGGCTCCGCGACCGCCGTGCCTTCGCGATGGCGGGCAACAACGTACGAGAAAACTCCGTTGTCGGGCCCCACGAACGTTCCATGGGGCGACTTCAGCACGATGGGGTGTCGCTGGGTGCCGACACCCGGGTCTACCACGCAAACGTAGATGGTACCGGGCGGAAACGCGTCGATGCAGGTTTCCAGCAGGAAGGCGCCAGCGTAGATGTCTTGGGGCGGGACGGCATGGGTGATGTCCACAATGGTGGCATCCGGTGCTATCCCCAGGACCACGCCCTTCATCGACGCTACGTAAGCGTCCTGGGCGCCGAAATCGGTGAGCAGCGCGATGACTGGTCGCCGCGCCATGGCCCGGGTGCTAAGAGCCGACGACCCGCTGCGTCAGCAGATACCAGTCCTTCACGTTGCCGAAGCGTGAACTCGTATCGTAGAGCGGCCCGGTATCCACACCCTTCACCCGCCCGTTCATAGCGTAGGCGTAGAGCGGGTGATACAGGACTACGCTGGGCACTTCCTCAGCGAACAGCTCTTGGAACCGTGCGTAGAGCTGCTTGCGCTCTTCGATGCTTCCGGCAGTGCGAGCGCGCCCGAGCAGGGTGTCCATTTCTGGATTGGTGTACGCCGCCACGTTGAGGCCATCGGTGCTGGTTTGCGTGCTGTGCCAGTAGGGATACGGGTCCGGATCGTAGCCTGGGTCCATGCCGAACAAGATTGCGTCGTACTTGCGTGGGATCAGGAAGTTCTGCATAAGGCCCGTGATACCGCTTGCTTGAACGTCCACCTGAACGCCCAGCCGCTTGTATTGCCGGGCGATGTCCTCGGCGGTGCTCACTCGCACCTTGTCGTTGTTGGTGAGCAGGCTGAAGCGGAGCGACTGACCGTCCTTCTCTCGCACTGCGGTCGCGCCCGTTTTCCAGCCGGCCTCGTCCAGCAACTTGGCCGCCTCGGTGGGATCGAACCTGGCGCTCGGTGCGTTGCTGTTGAAGGCCCACGAATCGATCGGGATTGGGTTGTCGGCCGCGCGGCCAAAGCCGCCCGCGATGTTGGTGACCAGTTCGTCTCGATTAATGCCTGCCGACAAGGCCTTGCGTACCAGCTTGTTCTGAAAGATGGGGTTGCCGGAATTGAGGAACAACACCGAGTAGTTTGCCCGCGGCAGGTAGCGAACGGTCATGTCCTTCAGGCTGGCAATGCGATCCATGGCCTCTTTGCCGGTTGTCGGGTACAGCAGCGCCCCGTCGACGTTGCCATTGACCAGGGCGGCCGCCACCGCGGCATCATCGCGGAAGAAGCGGAAGTCCAACGTGTCGAGCCGTGGCCGCCCGCTGTAGGCCTTGGGGTTCGCTTCCAGCACCACCTGATCCATCGAGGCCTGCTTGAGGCGGAACATGCCGGATCCTACGATGTTCGGCCCATTCGCGGTCAGGGCCTTGGGATTAATGCCCTGGTAGATGTGGTTGGGCGCCAGGCCAACGGTCGTGTAGCTCAAGAACGGCGAGAACGGTTGCGCCATGCTGAGGCGAAGCGTTGCTTGGTCCTGCCGCTCGGGTTTCACCTGGCTCCACAGCGCAATAATCTCCGGATCGGTGGGCAGGTCTCTGGAGGCAAGCGTCTGGTAGGTGTAGACTGCGTCGTCGGCTGATACCGGGCGTCCGTCGTGCCATTCGGCGTCCCGCCGCATCAGGAAGGTGTAGGATTTGCCATCCTCGCTCACCTGCCAGGATTCGGCGAGGTCGGGCTGAATCGCGCCGTCTTTCCGCAGTTTTGTGAGGCCGCTGAAGAGCAGGCTGGTCAAGTCCCGGTCGGGCTCGTTGAACGCGGCCACCAGTGGATTGAGCGATTGCGGGCTTCCGGCGATCGCTTCGGTGTACGTGCCGCCGTTCGCGGGTGCATCGGTCGTGATCAGAAGGAAGACGAGCGCTGCGAGCACGCCGAAGGCCGAGATGCTGGCCAGCAGGAACAGAATGACCTGCCAGATGGGCGTCTTGCGGAGCATGGATTGAGGGCGAGTGGAGGTGACGATGCTGCTACTGAACGCTATGCAGGCGTGCGGTAACTAGAGCTACCACCACGAATACGGCAGCCAGCACCACGGTGCCCCGGAACAAGTAGCGCTCGATGCCGCGCCTGGTGCGATAGGCAGAGCCTTGACTGCCGAATGCGCCGCCTAAGCCGGCGCCACGGCTTTGCATGAGGATCACGATGGTCAGAACGGCCGAGACGATGATGAGCAGGGCTTGAAATGCGGTTTCCATGGACGGTCCTTATCGAGGTCGAATTGCGGATATCTCTACAGTGGCTCGCGCACTCCCGAGCCTAGGCAGCAGGAGCCGATCGTTCGTTGCTCTTGCCGTGTTCCTTCCAGAACTGAATCAATGCGGCGGCAAGTTTCTGAGAGTCGTGGCGCAGCAGGTTGTGGTCGTTCACCACGTCGGCGTACGTGATCTTCAGCCCTGGCAGGTTCCGGCCAGCCACTGTCACCGGCTTCGCTTCGCCGTCGGCGGGCACCGGCCGGCTGCCCGTGTCGTGTATCAGCATATGGCGGAACAGCCCTGCTCCCACGTGGCGGTTAATGGCCTCCACATGATCCTCAGCAGTGTAACTGTCCGTCTCGCCGGGCTGGGTGGCCACGTTGCACACGTACACCTTCAAGGCGCTGGATGCTCGGATTGCTGCGGAGATGCCCGGCACCAGCAGATTCGGCAGAATGCTGGTGTAGAGGCTGCCGGGGCCCAACACAATCATATCGGCATCCAGGATAGCCTGCACGGCAGCCGGATGGGCATCCGGATCGGCCGGGATGAGCGAGAGGCGGCTTATGGGCAGCCCGCGCTCAGGGATCTTAGACTCGCCGCGAACGTTGGGAGCGTCCAAGAACTCTGCTTCCAGGGTTACATCTTCCAGGGTGGAGGGCACAATCTGCCCTCGAACTGCCAGTACTCGGCTGGTCTCTTGCAACGCAGCCTCGAAGTTCCCCACCACGCCCGACATCGCCACTATGAAGAGGTTGCCGAAGCTGTGGCCCTTCAGCTCGCCCTCCTCGAACCGGTACTGCATCAAGCGCGTGACCAGCGGTTCGGCGTCGGCGAGCGCTGCGATGCAGTTGCGGAAGTCGCCGGGCGGCAACACCCCCAGATCGCGGCGCAGGCGCCCCGAGCTGCCGCCGTCATCAGCGACCGTTACCACGGCGGTGAGGTTGTCGGTCTCCACCTTCAGGCCACGCAGCAACATTGACAGGCCGGTACCACCCCCAATGGCCACGATGCGCGGCCCTCGGTTGCGGTGTCGCTGGCCGAAGATGACGTGGGCTACCGGTCGGGGGTCGTTCGGAGGGCGATAAGCGGCGATCAGTGTGCGCGAGAACCCAGCCATGCCGACGCCGACCATACCCAGGGCGGCGAGCAGGAAGATGGCGCCGCGCACCGGACGGGGGAGAAACTGCAGCGTGAGGTAGTAGACCTCGTTGGGGAAGGAGTAGCTCTCGTAGATTTCCCGCAAGAAGTACCCGATGCCCAGGCCGAGAAACGCCACGCCGAGCGTCATCAGGAGGAGCCAGCGCTTCACATGCATGCCGGGCCGCAGCCACGCCATGAAGGCCGGATACTGTCGCCCCGCCGGTACCGACGGGGCCGCGTTTACAGAGGGGCGCTCATCGTGCGGTTCGGACATGTCAATCCAGCTGTGCCTTGAGTAATTCGGTGACCAGCCCGGCGTTTGCCCGCCCGCGGGTCTCCTTCATCACCTTCCCCATCAGCGCGCCGAGGGCCGCCTGCTTGCCGGCTTTGTAGTCGGCCACGGCTTGCGGCGTATCGGCGATGACCTTGATGACGATCTGCGTCAGTTCATCGGCGTTGCTCATCTGCGCCAGCCCCTGCTCCTCCATGATCGCAACCGGCGCTTTACCGGTAGTGAACATAGCTTCGAACACGGTCTTGGCAGCAGTCTGGTTCAGTTTCCCGGCATCCATGAGGTCGAGCAGGGCGGCCAGGCTTGCCGGCGTCACCTTGGTGTCCTCGATCTCCTGGTTATGAGCATTGAGCAGGCGCATCAGTTCGCCGGTGCACCAGTTGCTCACCCACTTGGCGCGCGCCCAAAGGTCGCTAGGCACCGTGCCGTTGCCAGCAACGGGCAGGGTCACCGTAGCCTCAAAGAACTCGGCCATGGCTCGGGTGGCGGTCAGAACGCCGGCTTCATAGCCCGACAGGCCAAACTGCTGCTCAAACCGGGCGCGACGGGCTTCCGGCAACTCCGGTAGTTGCGCCTTGAGCTGTGCCACCCACTCGGGGTTCACTTCGAGCGACGGGATGTCGGGTTCCGGGAAGTACCGGTAGTCGTGCGCCATCTCTTTCGAGCGCTGGGACACGGTCTCGTTACGGTTGTCCACCCAGCCGCGGGTTTCCTGGCGGATGGTCTGGCCAGCGTCCAGCATCTCGCGCTGGCGGGCTTCCTCGAACTGGATTGCCAGGAACACCGAACGGAAACTGTTCATGTTCTTGACTTCGACCTTGGTGCCGAACTCGTGCGCGCCAAGCGGCCGGACGCTGACATTGGCGTCGCACCGGAATGCGCCCTGCTCCAAGTCACCGGACGAGATGCCGAGGTAGCGGAGAATGCTGCGGAGCTTGGTCAAATACTGACGGGCCTCTTCGGCCGACCGCATGTCCGGCTCCGAGACGATCTCCATCAGGGGCACACCACCACGGTTCACATCGACAAGGCTGTACGTCTCGCCGTCTGCGGCGTTGTGCGACAGCTTGGCGGTATCCTCTTCCATATGGACGCGGGTTATGCCGATGTGCTTGGTTGTGCCCTCCACCTCTACGTCGAGCCAGCCGCCACTGCACAGTGGTTCGTCGTACTGGGAGATCTGGTACCCCTTCATAAGGTCGGGATACGGATAGTTCTTCCGGTCCATCTTGCTGTGATGGTTGATGGTGCAGTTCACGGCCAAGCCCAACATCATGGCGTACTCGACGGCGCGCCGGTTGATGATCGGCAAGACTCCGGGCATGCCGAGGCAGACCGGGCATACGTGGGTGTTGGGGGCGGCTTCTTGGTAGGCGGTGCTGCAGGCGCAGAACATCTTGCTCTTGGTCAAGAGCTGGGCGTGCACCTCAAGCCCGATCACGGTTTCGTACTGCATAGGAGCCCAGTATAACATCGATGGTCTGACTGCCAAGAGACATAACGCTCACACATCATCCTGTGGTTCACGCGAAGAGCACCCACAAGAGATTGCGGTCGGCTGCCGACACTGCTATTCTGATAGCAACTTCCGTGCCCTTTAAGTCGGTCCAGTGAGGCCGACAAGGAGTCCTAGCATGCGGCATCAACACGTCGCCTGCCCCGAGTTCGGGGTGAGCGGTCTAATCGCCCTCGCGCACCCATCTCGGCTATCCTCCGCCTCTCGAACGAGAGCTGCTGGGAGTGACGATGCCGGGTAAGCAGCTTCTCTCCTCCGACGACATTCGGCGCGCGCTCGTTCGCATTGCGCACGAGGTGCTGGAGCGCAACCACGGGGCCGGCACGCTGGTCTTCCTGGGCATGCAGACCCGTGGGGTGCCGCTGGCACATCGACTGGCCACGCTGGTCAAGGAGTTCGAGGGGGTGGAGGTGCCGGTGGGGTCGCTCGACATCTCGCTCTATCGCGACGACCTGGCCCAGCGCCCGCGTCCCTCGCTGCAGCAAACGCGCGTGCCGATGCCGGTGACGGGTCAGACCGTGGTGTTAGTCGACGACGTACTCTTCACCGGTCGGACTGTCCGCGCCGCGCTCGACGCCATCGCCGACCTGGGCAGGCCGCGCGCGATTCAACTTGCGGTGTTGGTGGACCGCGGCCACCGGGAGCTGCCGATCCGGGCCGACTACGTGGGCAAGAACGTGCCCACCGCCCAGGACGAAGCGGTGGAGGTGCACCTGCGTGAGGTGGACGGCGAGGACGTCGTGACCATCGCCGCTGGGCAGGGAGCACCGGTTCCAGCCATGGGTAGGGAGGCCTAACCCATGGCGGACACGATCGCACAGCACGTGGCACCAGCGAACCAGGCCGCACCGGCGCCGGGGGGGCTTCAGCACCAGCACGTGCTGGACCTCAACGACTGGAACAAGGAGGACATCGACCTTGTGTTGCGCACCGCCGACGGCATGAGGGAGGTGCTGCAGCGCGATATCAAGAAGGTGCCGACGCTGCGGGGCAAGACCGTGATCACGCTGTTCTACGAAGCCTCGACCCGAACCCGGATGTCCTTCGAGCTGGCCGGCAAGCTGCTGAGCGCCGACGTCATCAACCTGACCGCCAGCACCAGCAGCACCACCAAGGGCGAGAGTCTGGTGGACACGGTGAAGACAATCGATGCGATGGCGCCCGATTGCATTGTGATGCGACACCCCAGCTCGGGGGCCCCCTACTTGGTGGCGCAGCAAGTGCGGGCGAGCGTGGTGAATGGCGGCGACGGTTGGCATGCCCACCCGACCCAGGCACTGCTCGACATGTACACCATTCGCGAGCACCTGGGCGGTCTCGCGGGGCTGAAGGTCGCCATTGTCGGCGACATTTTGCACAGCCGGGTTGCTCGGTCCGACGTCTGGGGCCTGCAGGCTGCCGGCGCACAGGTCACGCTGTGCGGCCCCGCCACCCTGCTGCCGCGCGAGTGGGCCCCTGACCGCGATGTGGCCGCCACCGGGTTGCCGCCCATCACCATTACCTGGGACATCGAGCAGGCGTTGGCTGACGCCGATGTGGTGATGGCGTTGAGACTCCAGAAGGAACGGCAGGAGGGCGGCCTGCTTCCCAGCATCGGCGAGTACATTACCGACTTCCAGATCACGCCCAAGCGGCTGGCGCTGGCGCGCGCCGGCGCGCTGCTGATGCACCCAGGCCCCGTCAACGAGGGCATCGAGCTGGCGTCGGAACTGGTGCGGGGCGCTCAGTCGGTTATCGACACCCAAGTGACCAACGGCGTGGCAGTGCGCATGGCGCTGCTGTACCTGCTGATCGGCGGCCCGCAGTGAACGTGAAACCCTCACCCCAGCCCTCTCCCGAAGGGCGAGGGGGCCGGACGGTGGCCTCAGAACCCTCTCCCTCTGGGAGAGGGCAGGGTGAGGGCTCCCCCATCACCATTCGTCGCGCTTCCTCGGCCGATGCGGCGATCGTCGCCACGCTGATGTCTGCCTTCAACCGCCAGGTCGGCGCCATGGGCGTGGGCTGGGGCCAAGATACGCGCCCCGAGGTGGCCGACATCTCGGAGCAGCAGGCCGCACACCGGCTTCGAGCAATGGCTGCCACCGAGCGCGTTTATCTGGCCGAGGCTGATGCCCGGCCGCTCGGGATTGCGGCGCTCCGGCTGGTGCCGCATCTTGATCAGGACGTGCCCTACGCCGAACTCACCCAGATCTACGTGGATCCTGCACAGCGGACGTCGGGCGTCGGCGCTCGGCTGCTGGCTTTTGTCGAGGCTGAGGCTCGCTCTGCCGGCGCGACCGTCGTGTACCTGCTGACCGGCGAGGACAACGTGAACGCGCAGGCCTTCTACCGTCGCCAGGGGTACGCTGCGCACTACGTCGGGTTCGAGAAGGCGTTGACCGTCGCGAACCGTGAGAAAGGGGCGGCCCAATGACCGCAACACTAATAACCGGCGGGCGCATCATCGACCCATCTCAAGGCTGGGATGCCACCGGCGATCTGTTGCTGAGCGAGGGCGTGGTCGCCTGGTGCAGCCTGAGTGCGACACCGATGCCGGAGCTTTCGGAAGCGCCGGCACGCGTCTCCGCCGCTCACCTGGTGGTCACCCCCGGCTTCATCGACCTGCACTGCCATCTGCGTGAGCCCGGCTACGAGGCCAAAGAGACTATTGCTACCGGTACCCGAGCCGCGGCCGCGGGTGGCTTCACCACGGTGTGCTGCATGCCCAACACCAGCCCCGCCATCCACGACCGTGCGGTGGTCGAGCGGGTGCTCACTATCGCGAAGCAGCAGGCCGCGGTGCGAGTGCTGCCCATCGGGGCGGTGACGCGCGACATCGCCGGCAAGCAGCTGGCCCAGCTTGGCGAGATGGCTGACGCTGGCTGTGTCGGGTTCAGCGATGACGGCAACCCGGTGTGGGACGCCACCCTGATGCGCCACGCGATGGAGTACCTGCTGCCGCGCGGCCTGCCGATCATCGACCATTGCCAGGATCCAGGGCTGACCCGCGGCTCCAGCATGAACGAGGGCCCGGTGGCCGCCCGGCTGGGCCTCAAGGGCTGGCCCGCAGCGGCCGAGGACATGATGATCGCCCGCGATATCGAACTGGCCCGCCTGACCGGGGCCCGAGTGCATATCGCGCACCTGAGCACCGCCGGTGGGGTCGAACTGGTGCGGCGCGCCAAGGCCGAGGGATTGCCGGTGACCGCCGAGGTAACGCCGCATCACCTGACCCTTACCGACGAGCGGGTGCTGGGCGCGTGCTGCGGGTTCGTCGGGCTCGAACCGGTAGCCAAGGGAGCGGAAGCGCCTTACGATACCAGCGCTAAGGTGAACCCGCCGCTGCGGCGCGAGCACGACATCGCCGCCTTAATCGAGGGGCTGCTCGACGGCACCATCGACTGCATCGCCACCGACCACGCGCCCCACGCCTCCGAGGACAAGCTGTGCGAGTTCGACCAAGCGGCCAACGGCATCAGCGGGCTGGAGGTGGCGTTGGGCAGCGTGCTGAGCCTGGTGCATCGGGGCGTGCTGCCGCTACCGCTTGTCATCGAGAAGCTGACGGCGGGCCCGGCGACGTTTCTGGGTGCACTGGGCGCCTCGCCGGTTGGCCCTGAATCCGTCGAAGGACCGGCTGACCAAACAAGCTCACCACGCACAGGACGTTCACCGCTGGTCCCCACCGGCCTCGGCTCGCTGCGGGTGGGTGCACCTGCCGACGTGGCGGTCATCGGCCTGGACGATGAGTGGATCGTGCGGCCGGAGGAGTTCCTATCTAAGGGCAAGAACTCGCCGCTGGGCGGCGTGCTGCTCAAGGGCCGGGTGATGGCGACGTACTTCGGCGGGGAGCTGGTGTATGGACGGGGCGAGGAGTTCGCGTAATGGACGTGCCATTTCTCCCCCTGCCTAGGGGAAGACTAAGAGGGGGTTCCGAGGCGTCTGCGCCCGAGGACAAGACAGCGGGCGATGCCACGACCCGTCCTCCAACTCCACCCTTCCAGGGTGGAGAGTGTCCGAACCGATCCTATGGAGACTGACTGATTGACTGACCAACTGAAAGCCTATCTGGTGCTGTCCGACGGCTCGACCTTCGAGGGACGCAGCTTCGGCGCGCCCGGCCGTGCCTCCGGCGAGGTGGTGTTCAACACCAGCATGACCGGCTACCAAGAGGTGCTGACCGACCCATCCTACGGCGGTCAGTTGGTCACCATGACCTACCCGCTCATCGGCAACTACGGCGTCAATGAGAACGACTTCGAGAGCCGCGCGGTGCAGGTGCGGGGCTTCATCGTGCGCGAGCATTGCACCTTACCAAGCCACTGGCAAAGCACCAGCACCCTCGGAGCGTTCCTCGAGTCTCGCCATATCCCCGCTATAGAGGGCATCGACACCCGCGCGCTGACCCGCCGCCTCCGCAGCGAGGGCGTGATGATGGGCACCGTCACCACCGACGAGACGCCGGCCGACGCGCTGGAGCGGCTGCGGCATACCCCCGCCTACGGCGACCACGACTACGTGAAGGAGGTCACCACCCAGGGGCCATACGGCTGGGAGAACGGCCGGGCCGTCATTGGGGCCAAGCTGGCTGGCGATCGCCCCCACGTGGTGGTGGTGGACTTCGGCCTCAAGTTCAACATCCTGCGATCGCTGGTGGAGCGCGGCTGCGCGGTGACGGTGGTCCCCGCCACTGCCGGCGTGCACCAGGTGCTCAGCCTGCGGCCCGACGGCGTGCTGCTGTCGCCGGGACCGGGCGACCCCGCCCTGCTGGATTATGCCGTGAATCTCGCCTCGGGCCTGCTCGAAGCGCAAACCACTGCCGGAAAGCCGCTGCCGTTGATGGGCATCTGCCTCGGCCACCAGGTGCTCTCCAGGGCGCTGGGCGCCGGCACCTTCAAGCTGAAGTTCGGCCACCGCGGCGCCAACCACCCGGTGCAAGACCTGCGCGATGGCAAGGTGCACATTACCAGCCAAAACCACGGCTACGCGGTGGACAGCGCCGGGCTCTCCGCCGAGGCCGAGGTGACCCACCTTAGCCTCAACGACGGCACCATCGAGGGCCTCCGCCACAAGCGCCTGCCGGTCATGAGCATCCAGTACCACTCCGAGGCATCGCCCGGCCCGCGGGACAACATGTACATCTTCGACCAGTTCCTGGCGAGCGTGCGCGGATGAGGGCCCGGGGAACGCACCGTCTATCCGGCCCCCTCCCCCTCTGGGAGAGGGCTGGGGTGAGGGCTTTGGCTATCCCCTACGCAGCTGCCTCGGCCTGGTACACCACCCGGCCGGTGCGGATGATCTCCGTCAGCAATGAGGTGCGCGACGGCTCGCGGAGGGCCGAGGACGGGTATCCGATAGGAGATACCCAGGGGTTGGCCCTAACCAGCAGCTCAGCGAGCCGTTCCTGGCAGCGCCCCCCCGCGACGCC
This sequence comes from Chloroflexota bacterium, assembly GCA_964200875.1. Classification (GTDB taxonomy): domain Bacteria; phylum Chloroflexota; class Dehalococcoidia; order SHYD01; family SHYD01; genus SHYE01. The sequence continues at coordinate 26,941 of CAXNDA010000001.1, forward strand.
GTCGAAATCCGGCGAGAATATGGCTAAGTCGATGTCGCTGCCCTCGTGTTGGGTGCCGGTGGCGCACGAACCGTACAGGATCACGGTGTCGACCTTGAGTCCTCGCTCCAGCAGTGTCACCACGTCACGAACCACTTCCGCTATGTCAGTTGCTGACGTAACCATGCGTACAACTCCTGTGTCTGGTCGAGATACCAGTGAAGGTCGAGTCCCTCACCCAACGGCTCATCAGGGTAGCGAGTCCGGATATATAGGCGATCAAGGCCGTGAAGCAGTTTCTCCTGGGCGGCCTCGAGCCTTAGACCGAGGGTGTGGGCGAGGCCCGGAAGGCTATGGGTCCGAAGCGGTTCGTCTTCGCGGCGCTCTGACCAGACCGCCTTCAGCGCTTTCTCAACGCACTGTTGACAATGGAAAAGCAGGTGCTCTGGCACGCCGCGCTCCCGATGGAGAAGTGTCGCGGTGGCTAAGTCAGCCTCAGCGTAACGCAGCCAAGAGTAGGTCTTCGGCTTCGTACCCGCATACTATCACCCTCCTTCGCAGAGCGCGACAATGATCCTGCCCACCGTGGTCGCCCACCGCGGCGCTTCCGGCGACGCGCCAGAGAACACCTTCGCGGCGTTCGACGGAGCGCTCGCTGTCGGTTGCCCCGACATCGAGCTGGATGTGCAGGTGACTCGCGACGGCGTGCCGGTAGTGCTGCACGACGAGACCTTGTGGCGGACCACCGACGTTGCCAATCACCCTGGACTGGGTAGTCCTTCGACAGGCTCAGGACGAACGGATGGGATGAGGGTCGACGCTCTGACGCTGTCGCAGCTTCGTACCCTCGACGCCGGCTCCTGGTTCGGCAGTCAGTTCGCTGGTCAGCCGGTGCCGTCCCTGGAGGAGGTGCTGGCCCGCTACGTCGGTCAGGCCCGCTTCACGGTGGAGATCAAGGTGCCTGGCGTGGGGCTCGAGGCGAAGGTGCTGGGCCTGCTTACCCGCTACGGCATGCGCAGCAGCGCCAGCCTCTGCTCGTTCCTGCCCGAGGTCATCGCCGAGTTAGAGCCGGTGGTTGGGTCGATGCCCGTGTGGTTCAACGTCCCCGAGCTAACCCAAGCGTCAATTGTCGAGACGCTACGCCTGCGCGCCTCCGGGATCGCTGCGCCGATAGCGACGCTCACGGCGGACGCGGTGGCCGAAGCCGGTGACCGTGGCCTGCAGGTGGCGGCTTGGGGCGTGGCCAGCGAGGCCGATGTGCAGCGGGCCACCGAGTGGGAGCTGGACCGGGTGATCTGTGACCGGCCGGATGCCGTGCTTGGCCTGATGAACCGACTGACCGCCGTGCAAGGCTAACATGAACGGCGAAATCTACGCGATTCCCGAGTCGAAACACGGTGGCCTTGCCGTGATGCCGCGCCCCCGTTCAGCCGACTGGCTGGAGGACGAGGTGTACCTCTGGAGCAACCTTCGAATCGGTACGGTGGTCTCGCTGCTGACGGCCGACGAAGTCTTGCAGTTGGTGCTTTCGGAGGAGAACTTGCTGTGTCAGAGCCTTGGCATCCGTTTCGAGTCTTTCCCCATCCCCGATCGCGGGCTGCCCCAGTCGCCCGAGGCGTTTGTGGGTTTGGTGGGCCGGGTACAGGGCTATTTGGAGGCGGGGGAGCGGGTGGCCGTGCACTGTAGGCAGGGCGTCGGCCGTTCGGGTATGGTGGCAGCGAGCATCCTCATCGCCCAGGGCTACGGCATCGATCAAGCCTTCGGTTTCGTGGAGCAGGCTCGCGGGATGCGGGTGCCCGACACCGAGGCGCAACGCGAGTGGGTGCGAGCGATTGCCCCGCAGCTGCAAGCATTGCGGAACCTTGGCGAAACGGAACCAGTGACATCATGAGCTTCTTGCGACGTTGGTTCGCCCGCAAGCCGGCCGCACCGCGCACCGAACTCAACCTGCTGGTGGTGGACCAGCAGTGCCTGCGGGCGTTGTTCGATGAGCGCAGGTCGCTCAGCGATGACGAGGTGACCGCTGCAGTGCTGCTGCAACGGCCGGAACTGCTACCGATGGAAGTGCAGGCCTCGCTATTCAAGCTGCGCCAGCACGGGCTGGTGGACCGGGATGAGCTGGCCCGGCACCGCGTCACCAAGGCCGCCCGACGTCTGCGGGATATCATCCCGGAACGGGCTACTAGCAATATCGTGTATTACGGGTAGGGCATGAGCAAACCGTCGAAAGTTCTGATTATTGGGTCGGGCCCCATTGTGATTGGCCAAGCAGCGGAGTTCGACTACGCGGGTACCCAGGCGTGCAAGGCCATGCGCGAGGAGGGGGTGGTGTCGGTGTTGGTCAACTCCAACCCGGCCACCATCATGACCGACACCGACATCGCCGACATCATCTATATCGAGCCGCTCACGGTGCCGGTGCTGGAGCGCATCATTGCCCGCGAGCGGCCGGATGGCCTGCTGCCTACGCTCGGCGGTCAGACCGGCCTGAACCTGGCGGTCGAGTTGGCGGATGCCGGCATCCTTGAGAAGTACAACGTCCGCCTGCTCGGCACCCCGCTCGACACTATTCGCAAGGCCGAGGATCGGGAGCTGTTCAAGGTCCTGCTGCAGTCCATCGGCGAGCCGGTACCGCCCAGTCTGACGGTGACGAACGAAGAGCAGGCCGAGCAGGCCCTGCGCGACATCGGCCTGCCCCTGGTGATTCGGCCCGCCTATACGCTTGGCGGAACGGGTGGCGGCATTGCGAACACGCTGGAGGAGTACCACCGGTTCGTCGCCAGCGGTTTGCTTGCGAGCCCCATCGGGCAGGTGCTCGTCGAGCGGAGCTTGGTGGGTTGGAAAGAGATCGAGTACGAGGTGATGCGCGACAGTGCCGACACCTGCATCACGGTCTGCAATATGGAGAACTTCGACCCCATGGGTGTGCACACCGGCGACAGCATTGTGGTGGCGCCCAGCCAAACGCTGACCGACAAGGAATACCAGACGCTGCGGACCGCGAGCCTTAAGATCATTCGGGCGCTCGGTATCGAGGGCGGTTGCAACGTGCAGTACAGCATGGCGCCGCGGCCGCTGCGGGGCGAGACCTATAGCCCCGACGGCATGCACACACCGTACTACGTCATTGAGGTGAACCCGCGGGTAAGCCGCAGTTCGGCGCTGGCCAGCAAAGCCACCGGATATCCCATCGCCCGCATGGCCGCGAAGATAGCCGTTGGCAAGCGCCTTGATGAGATTACCAACCCAGTAACCGGCGTTTCCACCGCCGCCTTCGAGCCGGCGCTCGACTACTGCGTCGTCAAGATCCCGCGCTGGCCCTTCGATAAGTTTGCCAGCGGCGACCGCACTATCGGCACCCAAATGAAAGCCACCGGCGAGGTCATGGCCATCGGCCGGACGTTCGAGAGTGCGTTGGGCAAGGCAATCCGTTCGTGGGAGGTCGGCGGCCGCACCCTGCAGTGGGAGGACGCCGCCTGGGGGCTCGACCAGGCCGTGAGCCCTCAGCAGGTGATGGACCGGCTGCCGTTGCATCCCACCGACGAGCGGCTGTGGGCGCTGATGGCAGCCCTGCGCCGCGATGCAACCCCGCACGACCTCTCGCTGCGGACGGGAATTGACCTCTGGTTCCTCGACAAGTTGCAGGGCCTGGTGCGGATGGAGCAGCGGCTGTTGTCGGAACCACTGACGCGCGACCTGTTGCTTGCCGCCAAGCGCCTGGGCTTCTCCGATGACACCGTCGCGCAACTCAGTGACAGCTCCCGGACGTCCGGGCTTTCCGAGCGGGTGCGGGCGCTGCGCAAGGAGTGGGGCATTGTGCCCTCGTACAAAATGGTGGATACCTGCGCTGCCGAGTTCACCTCGGCCACCCCGTACTTCTACAGCACCTACGAGGCCGAGAATGAGGCGACGCCGCTGGCAGGGCCAAAGGCCGTCGTCATCAGTAGCGGGCCGATCCGCATTGGTCAAGGCATCGAGTTCGACTACTGTGCGGTGCACGCCGCCTGGGCGTTGGATGGCGCTGGCTACAAGAGCATCCTGGTGAACTCGAATCCCGAGACCGTGTCGACCGACTTTGATACCAGCGACCGTCTGTACTTCGAACCGCTCGATGAGGAGAGCCTGCGCAACATCATCGAGAACGAGGCAGTCGAAGGCTCGCCCGACGACCTGCCGGGCAGCATCACGCAATTTGGCGGGCAGACGGCGATCAATCTGGCAGGCCCGCTCACCCGGGCCGGCCTCCCGATGCTCGGTTCGAGCGCCGAAACGATTGACGTCGCCGAAGATCGCCGCCGGTTCGAGGCGTTGCTCAGCGGGCTTGGCATTCCCCAGCCACCGGGCGCCGCGGTGACCCAGGTGAAGGATGCATTCCCCGTCGCCGATGCGATCGGCTACCCGGTGCTGGTGCGGCCGAGCTACGTGCTGGGTGGGCGCGCCATGGAGATTGTGTACAACCGGGAGGACCTTGGGCGCTACATGGCAAACGCTGTAGAGCTTTCGGACGGGAAGCCCATCCTCATCGACAAGTACCTCGAGGGCAAAGAGGTCGAGGTGGACGCGCTCTGCGATGGCGAGCAGGTGCTGATTCCGGGCGTCATGGAACACATCGAGCGTACCGGCGTGCACAGCGGCGACTCGATGGCCGTGTACCCCGGCATCAACCTGACGCAAGTAGAAGTCGACACCCTGGTGGAGTACACCACCCGCATGGGGCTTGCCCTCAACGTGCGGGGGCTCATGAACGTGCAGTACGCCATTATTCCCAGCCCCGACGGCGGGCCCGCTACGGTGTACGTTATCGAGGTGAACCCGCGAGCAAGCCGTACCGTACCGTTCTTGTCGAAAGTGACCACGGTTCCCATGGTGCGCATCGCCATCAACATCATGCTGGGGAAAACGCTCGCTGAGCAGGGCTATCCCTCGGGCCTGTGGAAGCGCCAAGGCTTGGTGGCCATCAAAGCCCCGGTGTTCTCCATGTCCAAACTCTCCGGTGTCGATACCTACCTCGGTCCGGAGATGAAGTCGACGGGCGAAGTGATGGGGGTGGATTCCACCTTCGACGCTGCTATGGCTAAGGCGCTGCTGGGCGCGGGCATGATGCTGCGCCCCGACTCCGCCATTCTGCTGAGCATTGCCGACCGCGACAAGCCCGAAGCCACGCCGTTGCTGCAGCGCCTCGCGGAGATCGGCTGCGCCCTCTATGCCACCGAAGGCACCGCCGCCTACCTGCGTGGCTTGGGCATTGAGGTCACGATGGTGCCCGCCAAGATCGGCGTGGGGCATCCCGACGTGGTGGATGTGATTCGGGCCCGCAAGGTGACGGCGGTGATGAACACCGTGACCGGCGACCGTACGCCATTACGCGACGGTTTCGAGATCCGTCGTGCCGCGGCCGAAATGCACATTCCTTGCTTTACCTCGCTCGACACTATGGCTGCGGCCGTGCGCTCGCTCAGCAAAGAGGGCGCCGCCTACAATGTGCAGCCGCTGAAAGAGTACATCGAGGGGGGGCGGAGCTAGCCTATGGAACCCAACGCGCACGAGGCGTTCGAGCGCATTCGCGCTGAACTGGAAGAGGGGCGTGTGGCAGCGGCGGTCGCGCTGCTGCAGGCGCAGCACCCGGCCGACGCCGCCGATGTGCTGCGGGCACTCGACGAAGAAGACCGCGTGGTTCTGACCCCGCTTTTGGGGCCCCAGACCATCGCCTCTATCGTCCAATACCTGGGTACCGAGGATGCCGCCGATCTGGCGAGCCGGCTGGACCCCGCCATGGCAGCAGAGGTGCTCGATCACTCAGAGCCGGACGTCGCGGCCGACGTATTGGGCTATATGGACTCGCTGCAGGCCGCCGAGGTGCTGGGGCGAATGACCACCGCACAACGGGTCGGTCCGCTGCTGCTCCATGAGGACGACAGCGCCGCCGGCGTTATGACGCCAGACTTCATCAGCCTAGAAGCCGGCATGACCGTAGACGAAGCGCTGCAGTACTTGCGCGCCGCCAAGCCCTCCTCGGCCAGTGCGTACTACATTTACGTTGTCGATGCCGATCGTCAGCTGCTTGGCAGCGTCAGCCTGCGCACGCTCGTCGTTTCGGGGCCGCGGGTAACCCTGCGCTCCATCATGAACCCCGAGGCGATTTCGGTACCGGCGGGCACCGACCAAGAGGAAGCCGTCCGCCTGATGCGCCATTACGACCTGCTGGCGCTACCGGTGGTCGATGACAGCAACCGGCTCATCGGCGTCATTACGCCGGAGGACATGGCCGATGTCATGGACGAAGAGAGCACCGAAGACATGTACCGGTTGGCCGGTATCCCGAACGAGGAACGGGCACTGGGACCCGTACGGGAATCACTACGGCGTCGGGTGCCCTGGCTGTTGGTCAACCTCTGTACGGCGTTCCTGTCGGGTTACGTCGTGTCCCTGTTCTCTCACACCATCGAGCAGCTTTCGGCCATCACCATCTTCATGCCGGTGGTAGCAGGGCACGGCGGGAACACCGGAACCCAGGCAGCGACGATCATGGTGCGCAGCTTGGCCCTGGGCGAAGTAACCTCCGGCGACACGCGCAGAGTGTTGCAGAAGGAGATAGCGTTCAGTCTGATACATGGCACTCTTGCCGGTGTGCTCGCGGGCGCCCTCGGGTTGATCCTGATCGGGAACCCCTGGCTCGGCCTCGTGGTGACCATGGCCATGTTCGGCAACATCATCTTGGCCGGCTTCGTGGGGTCGCTCATGCCCATGTTCTTGCGGATGGTGGGCCTTGACCCAGCGCTCATGTCTTCCATCTTCCTGACCACCTTCACCGATATCGGCGGCTTCTTGTTATTGCTCGGGCTGGGGACGGCAATGCTCTCCCGGATCACGGGAGGCTAGTCTGAAGCTGGTCAACGCGCCCGTTGTTTCGAATCAGGCCGCATACCCCGGCGTGAACCTGATGTGGTTGGACGCTCCTGAGCTGGCGTTGAACGCCCAGCCGGGACAGTTCGTCATGCTCCGGTGCAGCGATACGTTCGACCCGCTGTTGCGGCGGGCGCTCAGCATTCACCGCATCCACCCGGAGCCCGGCCGCATCGCCGTCCTATACAGTCTTGGTGGCCCGGGTACGGGGTTCTTGCAGCGGCGGGTGCCGGGAGACACCGTCGATGTACTTGGACCGTTGGGCCAGGGGTACACCGTGCGTGCGCAATCACGAAATCTGCTGCTGGTGGGTGTGAGTTGGGGGCTGGCGCCGCTCATCGCCCTGGCCGAGCAGCAAGTATTACACGACCGTCCTGTCACGCTGCTGGCGGGCGGCGCCACCGCCGCGCAGGTGCCCCCCAGCGAACTGGTGCCCCCCCAGGTGGAGTTGCTGGCCGCGACTGCCGACGGCAGCCTCGGCCATCACGGCGAGGTCACTGACTTGGTGAAGGACTACTGGACCTGGGCCGATGACGTGTTCGCGTGCGGCTCGATGAGCTTCTACCGCCAGCTTTCCCACGCTGTTGAAGGCGCCTGGCCCCGCAAGCGCATCCAGATTCTGGCGGAAACACCTATGGCCTGTGGGGTAGGGGCGTGCTTCGCCTGCACGCTGGAAACACGGCGGGGACTCCTAATCGCATGCCGCGAGGGCCCCAAGGCCTATCTTGATGACCTTTTGTTCTAGGGGGCACCCCAGGCTGAGCAGCAGCAAGTGGTTCAACATTGCGATTGTTTGGTTTACACCCGCTGGGCTGCAGCATACTTGTGGTTGAGTGTTCGGCTCAGTACAATTACCTCCACTTTGGCGGATTAAAACCTTACCGAGAAACGTGGGAGAGTGCATGAGTCAGTTTGAAATCTCGCCCGATGGGTTGGTGCGCGAGACTACTGTTGCCCAGATTGTGGATCGGTTGTGCGAGGTGTTTCCGGAAACGGAGCCGCTTGCAGCCGAGGCCAATCTCATGGTCGCCCGAGCCTTCGGCGCGGTAACCGGCGCGGTGGCCTCCTATTGGGCCGAATTCGGTTTGACGGGGCACCGCTACAATGTGCTGCGCCTCTTGCTGCTGGCGGATAACAAGCGCTTACCCATGAAGGAAATTGCCGCCGGGCTGAACGTCGGCACTACCAATGTCACCAGCCTGATCGATGGACTTGAACGGGATGGGCTGGTGGCTCGCGTGGGGGCTTCGGACGATAAACGGGTAACCTACGCTCAACTGACCGGCGAGGGCGAGGAACGGCTCTTGGCCGTGTACCCTCACAGCTCCCTCAGGTTGCGCAACGTGTGGTCCGCCCTGTCCAACGAAGAGAAGCGGATACTCATCCATCTGCTGGCCAAGCTTCGCATGCATATGCAGCAGGCGAGTCTCTCAGCCGACACCCTG
>CAXNDA010000002.1:0-23516 GCA_964200875.1 Chloroflexota bacterium
GCCGGAGAACCAGCGCATCGCCAACCGCCGCATTTCCGAGTGCAACTGGCTGCAGGCGCTGGAAGGCGGCATCGACACCTCCCACGCGCCGATCCTGCACCGAGCGCTGAAGTCGAACGACCCCAGCCGCAACGCGGGCCAGGGCGTCGATCCGAACTCGCCGTTCGTGCGCGGCAGGGCGCCCAATCTGGAGGTGGAAGTCACCAACTACGGCTACCGCTACTTCGGCGTGCGCGAGGTGGATGGCCAAGTGTACGTGCGCGGCTACCACTACGTGATGCCCTTCACGCAGATCCGGCCGCAGCAGTTTGTGGGCGACGGCAGCCGTCAGGTGGAGCAGGCCGCCGGTCACTTCTGGGTGCCCATGGACGACCACAACACCATGGTCTGGAACTGGCACTACAACTACGGCGGCGCTGCCTATACCGACGACCAGCGCTTCATGCGGGGTGGCACCAACGGGCCGGACTCGGTGGACTGGAACAACGGCTTCCGCTCGAAGTACAACCGTGAGAATAACTGGGGCATGGACCGCGTGGTGCAAAAGACCGAGCTGTACGCCGGCATCCCTGCGGGCAACCTGCAGGACCGCGCCGTGCAGGAGAGCATGGGCTCGATTGTCGACCGGACGCGGGAGCACCTGGGGCCGGCGGACAAGGCCATCGCCACCACCCGGCGGCTGCTGATCAACACCGCCCGAGCCCTGCGTGAGGGCAAGGACCCGGTGAGTGCGGCCGACACCACCTACCACCACGCTCGCGCTATGGAGAAGATGCTGCCCAACGACGGGAGCTGGCACGAGCGGATCGTGGCCGAGATGTATCCCGGCGCGCCCGTGCCCACGGGCGTTCGGTAAGTCTTGAATGGGAGCGTGATGCGTCGCTAGCCGGGGCATCACGCTTTGGCGACAGGGTGGGCTATCCGCCGGTTTCCGGTTCTCCCAAGTTGCCCCGCCATGCCAGCTCAATGCGGGCGATGTCCTCGCCGGTCAGTTGCGGGGCGGTGAGCGCGCCCACCATCTCCTCCACGTGCTCGACAGCGGTGAAGCCGCCCAGCACCGTGGTGACCGCCGGGTGCCGCAGCGCGAACTGCACCGCCGACTGCGCCAGCGTCCGGCCATCGCGCGCCAGGAACTTGAACTGGCTGGCGCGCGCCACCGAGCGGGTGTAGGCGTCGGCGTTGCGGGTGATGTTGGTGCCGGCCTGGGGGTGGCGGGCTGCGCCGCTGACCGCGAGGTCGGTCAGCACGCCCCAGCCCAGCGGGTTGATGATGGCCGCGCCCGCACCGTGCATGGCTGCGTAGTCCAGAATGCGGTCGTAGTCCAGCGGCACCTGCAGACCCAGCGGCTTTGCCATACCCGCAGTGGGGTTCAGCAGGTTGAAGGGCACGTTCAGCAGGCTCGCCTCGCCGCTGGCGAAGATCGCCTTGGACAGCGGGTGGTCGGGCCCGACGCCTGCGAAGCCGGTGAAGCGGGCCTTGCCGGCCTGCCGCAGCCGCCGCAGACCCTCCACTGCGCCGTTTGGGCCGAGATACTCCTCGATCAGCATCGGCATCCAGGGTCCGGTAGGGCCGCCGGTCCAGCCCTCGGGCCGCCGGTAGGCCGGGCTGTTGTGGATCTGCGCCACGTCCACGTAATCCACGCCCAGCCGCTTCAGGCTGGCCTCGATGGAGGCGACCACCGCGCCCGCCACATCGCCCACCTGGTCGACGGTGACCTCGACCTTGGTGTTGATGATGGGCCGGGCCTTGAGCGCCGCCAGCGTCTTGCCGAGGTTCGTCTCCGACAACGTGGCTCCGTAACCCGCCGCGGTGTCGACGTAGGTGATGCCGAGGTCGAGCGCGCGGCCCAGCACCCGGCACTGGTCGGCCAGCGACCCGCCGACGAACAGCCCGGCGTTATCGCCTGCCCCGAAGCCGATCTCGGAGAGCTGGAGTTTGGTGTTGCCCATGGTGCGGTAGTTCATTGTTGGCCTCTTAACCAGGTCTTCGCGGAGTCGCTAGTAGCCACATCAAGAAGATGCGGCTGAGGACCGTAGCTGTAGTGCGATACTGCGGAAATTGACGCGGATCACATCGCGCTCATGGTCACCAACGTAGCTGTTGTGTGCCACCAGGTTGCGACAATTTGAGAGCTCTTTGATCTTGATGACAATCCACTGTTGGTCTGGGAAATACCCCTTGAAGAGCTCCCAGTTGGCTTGCAGGATGCTGGCGAGATCATCGAAGTCCACATAAAAGAGGGGAGAATCACCCCGGATGCTAAGCCAAGAAGTCTTGCGCTCTTGCTCCTTCCGCCCCTCGACCATCTTCCTCGTCGTTGTGCTAATCACCAGCTTGTCGAAGTAGTCGTCCCCGAAGGCCCCCTGCCCCACGTTGATGATGAACAGCCGCAGGGTGTTCTCTACGGTGTAGAGGTACAGGTAAACCTCCGCCATCGCTTTGCCGCGGGCCACCAAGTCAGCTGGCAGGCGCGCGTCCGCAGTGCTACCGTCGAGGAGTGCCACGTCCTGCGCTAGGGTCGACTCCAGGTTTGGTCCGCCTGTCGCTGTGCCGAGGGAAGGGCCAACATCCACCTCCATCACGTCTAGTCCCGTGTCCGACGGCATGGCCAGGTTGCAGGCTTCGCGGAGCGCCTTCATTTCTCCCTCACCCAGGTCTGTGGTGGCATAGGTATCCATCGGCAGACGAAACGTGACTTCAGTCCAGTACGCGTTCCATCGTCGGTTCGAGAACGTCGAGCTTGGGTTTATCTCGCAGGAAGCGTTGGTCAATAGCGTTGAAAGTCTTGTCTGACCTTTCTTTCCTAAGAGAAGCCTCACAGCACCCAAGTAGCTGATTTGATCGGGTGCCTCGTACGTAAAACCTGCAGCCATTGTGCTCCCCTCTCCGCCAGCCCGATGTCTCCGAAAAGACCCCCCCTCCCTTACGGATACCGCGCACTCACGCTGATCGACGCCACAGCGATCAGCGTGTCGCGGTCGGGGACGTGCAGGCCGCCGGCGACTGCGTGCACCGTGACTTCGCCGTGGGGCAGCTCGCGCTTCACGGTGTCGAGGTTCACCGAGGAGGGGTCGGGCACTGCCACCGTGACGTCCACCAGCATCTCGCCGCCGCGGGCGCGGATGTCGGCCAGCAGCGGCAGGCTGGAGTGGCGGAGGGCGTCGAACACGGCGCGGCAGGCGGCCTTGGTGCAGTCCTCGCCGTGGAGGTCTACGCCCATGCCGAACTCGAGAACCAGGGGGGTGATGGTCATGTGAGGGCCGTCCTCTAGGTGTGTTGGAGGGATTGTACAGCTAAGGGCACGCACCCGATAGCCAGGTGTAGGGCGGAGTATGGGCCTTCCCTGTCCTGTTTCAGAGCTGGGTGGACGCCCCGGTGCCCCTAAGCTGCTGAGGCGACCACTTAGGGGACAAACTGTCATGGGAGCCAGCCGTCAGGCTTGTGTGGCAATCGTGAACGGGCTGGTGTCAGTTGCAGCGGCGGCAGCGTGCTCATCGCAACGAGATTGCTTCGTCGAGGACTCCTCGCAATGACGGCGTTTCCCGCGGCGTCGTCTAGCTCGCTTGCTGGTCGAGGCGGTCGTCGGCTGCGGTCGTTCGATCGAGGAGCGAAGGAGAGGCCCCAGCCTTGCACCCGAGGCGAGCTTCTGTGCGGGAACCTCGACCCTCCCCTAGCCCTCCCTGCCAGGGAGGGGAATGTTTCGAGCTTCCTCACCCTGCACGCGCTTGCATGCTGGGACTTCGACCCTCCCCTAGCCCCTCCCTTCCAGGAAGGGGAACTTTAGCCGCCGCCTAGAATCGCGTCGCGGTCTCGGGCTTGAGGGTCTGGAACCAGTCGGCGGTGTCGGGGATGACGGCTTCGGCCGAGCGGTCGATGTGCTCGCAGAACGCGCCCTGAGGGTCGCGGCCCTCGGCCACGTCGGCGGCGGCCTGCAGCAGCAGACGGCGGGCGGCGATGATCGCGGTGTCGGCGGTGCCCAGGTGCTCTTTGCTGCGGTCGTACACCGGGCCCATGCTCTCCTGGATGGCCATGTCCTGGGTGTTGATGCCCATGATGCCGGTGTAGTTCACCGACTTCTGCGCGGCGCGATCGATCAGGTAGTCGTTGCTGCGGTTGGCCTTCAGGCGGAAAGTGCCGGGGATGAGGTCGCTCTCGTCCCGGCCGAAGTCGGCGCCCTCGTGCAGTATCTCGTAGTCGGTCAGGCGGGAGCCGTCGGTGCGGTACATGAAGTTGTACACCCAGTGAGTCTCGTCGGTCACCGGCACCCACATGTGGCCCATCACCGTCGGCCGCCCGGTCTCGAAGCCCTCGAACGCCCGGACCTGGTAGAAGGGCATCACGAACTGGTAGACGCGCACGTAGGTCTTGTGCTCGGCTGGCAGGCCGCGCAGGCTCGCGTAGGTGTAACCCCATGGCGTGGTCACCACCTCGAGCTTGGGGGCGGTGGAGCGGGCCCGCATGCTGTTGGCGCCGAACACCTTGTTGTCGGGGCTCATCATGCGGTGCAGGAAGGAGGTGTGGCTCGAATCGATGCCGCCCTCGATGCCCTGGAGGTAGTTGCAGTCCTCCAGCGTCTTGGTCATGGTGCGATGGCCCTCGGGCAGCCGCAGCCACTCGAAGTCGGGCAGGGGAGGCTGCTTCTCGGCCGGGCCCATGTAGGCCCACACCAGGCCGCCGCCCTCGTGGGTGGGGTACGCGGTCAGGCGAATCTTGTGCTTGAAGTTGCTCTCGGCCGGCTCATTCGGCATGTCGACGCAGGCGCCGTCGGCATCGAACTTCCAGCCGTGGTACACGCAGCGGAGGCCGTTCTCCTCGTTGCGGCCAAAGAACATCGAGGCGCCCCGGTGGGGACAGGCGTTGGCGACGATGCCCACCCGACCCGACGTATCGCGGAAGGCGATGAGCTGCTCGCCCAGCAGGCCGACCCGCACTGGCGCGCCGTCGGGCTCCGGGAGTTCCTCGCTCAACAGCGCCGGCATCCAGTAGCGGCGGAAGGCCTCGCCCAGCGGCGTGCCGGCGTTGGTGCTGGTGATGGTCTGGTTATCGCGTGCGGACAGCATGGGCGGACTCCTGCGTGGCGTTTCCTATGAACCCAGTATCGGGCACTGGGGCGGGCGGTTCAACCGACGCGTGCTGTTGGGGGGCACCGCATGGTTGGCCGCGGCGATTCGCAGGACGTTCTACCCTCCTCTAGCTCCTCCCTTCAAGGGAGGAGAACTTTGGGACACCCCTCGCGGTCATGTTGACGCAAGGAAGCATCTGGCGGTTGGGTGGGGGCATTCCCCGCCCCAGATGCCTCGTTGCCTCGGCATGACATTAACCTGTAATGCGCACGCCTTGTCCCGACGCATCGGTCGCCTGCGCGTAAAGGGGGGAGCGCGAAATGCGCTCCCCCCTTCTCACTGCCAGTGCGTCAGTGTTACTTGGCGGCCTTCACGTTGGCTATGTGGGTCCAGTTGCCGCTGATGGAGCCGGGGAAGGTCCAGTCGCCGACCACTTTGGGGTCGGCCACGGCCTCTACCGGCAGGTAGAACAGCGGCAGGAAGCGGTGTTCCTTGTACAGAATGTTGCCGTACTTGGTCCACAGTTCGGCGCGCTTGGCGTCGTCGACGGTGCGAGCCACCTCGCGGAGCGCGCTGTCACCCTCGGGCAGCTCCGGGCCGCCGTTGGCCCGGCTAAGGTACGAGCCGAACACCGTGCTGCCGATCCACTGGGTGGAGTTGGTCCCGATGATCTGCATGTGGTTGGTCAGCTTGAACGCTTGGTAGTTGGCCCGTACGGTCGGGGCGTCCATGGTCACCAGCTCGGGCTGCATGCCCACCGCCCGCCAATAGCCGGCGATGGCCTCGGTCACGTCCTGGATGGAGGAGACGCCGGGGGTCGGCGAGAGGAGGAGCGTCACCTTCGCGGGGTTGCCGGGGCCGTAGCCGGCGTCGGCCAGCAGCTTGCGGGCAGCGGCCTGGTCGTAGCCGTATTCGGTGGGGAATTGCTTCTCCCACTCAGTGCTCCAGCCCTCCCGCACAGGGTGGAACGGGTTCAGGTAGGAGGTCTCGCCCTTGCCGCCGAAGAAGCCCTTGTTCAGCTCGTCGCGATTGATGGCCTTGCTCATGGCCGTGCGGACGCGCACGTCGGTCATGGGCGCCGTGGGGTCCATGTACCCAGCCTTCAGGTCGGCCTGGTCTTTGTAGATGCAGCAGTAGTGGTTCATGAAGACACGGAGGGCGGGGACCTTGCCGGTGACCACCTTGTAGTTCTGCTTCTGCACTTGCGCGGTCAGGTCGGTGGGAAGCGTCGCGATGTGCGCCTCGCCGGCGAGCAGCGCTGCCATGCGGGTGGAGGCTTCCTGCACGAACCGGAACTCGAACTCGGCGAAGTCGGGCGCTATGCGCCAGTGGGCGCCCTGCACCCGGTCGTAGATGAGGTTGCTGCCCTGGGTGCGCTCCCGGTACTGGTACGGGCCGGTGCCGACCGGCGGCTGGCCCTGCAGGTTACTGTCGCCGATCTCGTCGAGGTGCTTTTTGCTGTGCACCTCCATGCCGCCTACCTGCTCGCCCACGTAGTCCAGGAAGGTGGAGTCGGGTTGCTTGAGCCGATAGACGACCTCGTAATCACCCACCGGCTCCACCTTGTCGGCCACGGTGGTCCAGAAGCCGAAGATGCCGGCGTGGGAACTGGTCTTGCGGGCCTCGTCCACGGCGTGGGGCAGGTCCTTGGCGGTGAACTCGCCGTAGCCCTTGTGGAACTGTACGCCCTTCTTGAGCTGGAACCGCCAGGACATGCCGTCCGGCTCCAGCTTCCAGCTCTCGGCAAGCTGCGGGATGCGCTTGCCATTGGCCGCGTCGACGCCGATGAGCGACTCGTACATCGGGCCAAGCTGCCAGCCCCAGGGCGTGGCTATCATGCGCTTGGTGTTGCTCTCCTGGGTCGGCAACTCGGTGACGAACACCAGGCGGTTGACCTTCGGCCCGGCAGTGGTAGCGCCGCCCGAGCCTGCGTCTCCGCCGGGGGCAGCCGGACCGCTGCAGGCGAGGGAGAGTGCGGCCACGGCGGGCAGCGCCCAGGTGATGGAACGAACGAACGAGCAGTGGTGCATATGCATTCCTTCGGCGGATTACAGGGCCTAGCTGCTAGACCCCTGTTGAGTGTGCATGCTGAGCAGCGTTTCGACGATGGCATTAAGTGTAGGTGGACATGACCGATCGGCCACTGTGGATTGCCCACAATTCGGCGCGGACCGTATAGATAGCGTGCGACCGAGGCCTTCAGAGTTATCGATGCGAGGCCGTGTTAGGCCTGAGGCGGCTGCGCCTGCACCACCCGGAAGGGCATACGCTCCGACTCCTCGCCGTCGATTCGGGCGATCATCGCGTAGCCACCGGCGTGTTGGAGTTGGAGGTCGAGGTTGGCGGCGAACTGCATCCGCTGGTCTTGGCCGGGCAGTGCGTTCGGAGGCTGACCCACCTGGAACTCGCCGTTCACTTTGACCAGACTGCCGCCGTCGTCGTGCACTACTTCCAGCTCCAGGGTGTGGCGCTGGTTCGTCTCGTGCCAGGGCACCCGGACCGCAACGGCGACTGCGCCGCGATGGATGGTGGGGAGGCCGGCCACGGTGATGACATCCCACCCGCCGCCCAGCACGTAGAGCTTATTCCCAGTGACTTGGGCGGCGTCGCACAGAATCAACCAATCGAGCTTCATGTATCGGTTCCTTGGTAACGGAGTAGGCGGTCACGGAGAGCCGCGAGACGGAAGGGCTCGGCCGGTGGCGTGCGCCCCGCCAGTTCCCAGGCCTGCTTCCAATAATCGGACGCTTTCAGAATACCCGCATCCATCCCGTGGATATCGACCTGACGGAGCAGGATGGCGAACACCGTGACGGGAACCTCGGGGTTGGGCACGGCTACAGTCCGGCGAAGTGACCGCTGAGGTGTCCGGCCACCACGTCCGGCTTGTGCAACTGCATGTCGTGGACGCTCTCGGGTACCCAGGCCACGGTGGCGCCGGGCAGCAGGCGGGCCGTCTCGGCCACCTGCAGCTTGCGGGCCTCCCGGCGCTCGGGCGATGCGGTGAGGTTGTCGGCCGGCAGCACCAGGGTGGGGCAGGCCACTCGGGCATAGAGTGACGCCATGTCCACGGTCCAGTTGGCGTGGAGGATCAGCTTCTGGTGCTCGCGATCCAGCCGCTCTCGCACGCTGCCGTCGGGGTTGTGCTCGATGGCGGCGAGAGCGATGGCCTCGATCTCCGGCGTCCAGTGGCCGTTAAGGGTGCGGCGGAACTCGGCGAAATAGGTGTGCACGGTCTGGTAGATGTCGGCGGGCGCCAGCATCTGTTCGGCGCGTTCCGGGGTAAGGACGCCCTCGCGGCGGTTCATGATGCCGCCGTCGGCCAGCACCAGCCGGCGTATCCGCTGTGGGTGGTCCACCGCCAGCCGCAGGGCCACTCCGCCGCCCCAGGAGTGCCCGACGACGCAGGCCTCGGTCACCTCCAGCGCGTCCAGCGCACCAGCTACGTCGGCCGCGACGGTCGCTTGGTCATAGCCGTGGCCGGGCTTGTCGGTCTCGCCATGGCCGCGCAGGTCCAGGGCGATGACCGTCCGCTGGCCGGCCAACAGCGGCGCCACCAGGCTCCAGGTCTCGGCGCAGGACGTCAGGCCATGCAGCAGGACGGCGGGCGCGGGTCCCGGCGGTCCCTCCCAGCGGAGGGCTTTCATGCGGATGCCGTTGGTATTGACGAGGTGTTTGGTGGGTTGGGTCATATGGGCAATGGCGTCCAGTGTTGCTGAGGCCGGCGAAGGGTCGCCAGCTCGCTCCAGCGTACCAGCACCGGGGCCTTCTATGCTGAGGCAGCATGACACAGTTGGCCATGAGACCGAGCACTGCTTGATGTCATGCTGAGGGCACGAAGCATCCCCCGCCTCGCGGTATGGGCGCGCATCAGGTCCGGGGGGTTGATGATCCCCGCGAGGTGGGGGAACGGGGGATGCTTCCTTGCGTCAGCATGACAGATGGCCGAGGGCGCAGGGTGCACGGTAATCGTGTCATATGGCGGCGGGCGAGGGAATGCCCGCCTCACATCAGGCCCTGATGCTGGGGCCGAGCCGAACCGGCCCGCTGCTACAGCGTGATGGGCGTGCCGCCGCGGCCGAGGCCACGGGCTGCTTCCGGCACGCCGGGACGCCACGCAGGGTCGACGTCGATGTACAGCTCGACGGTGTTGCCGTCGGGGTCGTTGAAGTAGGCGCTGTGGGTCACGCCGCCATGGTCCACCACCCGATTCGGCTTCAGGTCGCGGCCGGCCAGCTCATCGAGCGCGTCTTTCAGCTCGCTGTCGGTGGCTCCCACCCTCAGGGCGAAGTGGTTCAGGCCCAGCTTGCCGCGCTCGGCGTCGGGGCCCACCTCCATCAGCAGGAGTTCGTGGTGGGTGCGGCCCTCGGCGCCGGCGAAGAACAGCGCCCGCCCCATCTCCGCCACCTGGCACATGCCGAGCTGGTCGCGGTAGAAGCGGGCCGAGTCGTCGAGGTTGCGCACGTTGAGCACGATGTGACCGAGTTCTTTGATCTGCACGGTTGGTCTCCTTCGTGTGGGGGGCAGCGGGTTGGGCGCGCTGACGTTAGAGGTGGGAGCCCTCACCCTAGCCCTCTCCCAGGGGGAGAGGGGATCGGATTGACGCTACGCCTTCAGCTCAAGCGGGCGGGTGCCGGTGGCCATCACCCCGGCGTAGGATGGGTCTTCCCGCCACGCCTGGTCGATGTCGACGTAGACCTCCACGGTGTTGCCGTCGGGGTCCTTCAAGTAGATGCTGTGAGTCACGTCGCCGTGGTTGACCACATCGGTGATTGGGGCTTCCGCCTGTCGCAGTTCAAGCAGCGCCGCCTCTAACTCGGCGTCGGTGGTGCCGATTTTGAAGGCGACGTGACGCAGGCCAAGCCGACCCTGGGTTTCGGGGCTCGGCGCCTTCGCGTCGGCCTCGTTCACCTGCAGCAGCAGCAATTCGTGGTGACTGCGACCGTCGGCGCCTGCGAAGAAGAGCCCGTCGTTGCGCAGCGCTGCCACATTGCGGAGCCCCAGCATGTCCTGATAGAAGCGCTTCAACCGCTCGAGGTCTCGGACGCCTAGTACCACGTGACCCAGTTCTTTGATTTGCATCGTCGGTCTCCTTCACTCCTTCGATAAGCTCAGAACGGCTTCTAGCCCCCTCCAGGAGAGAGGGATAGAAGCTTGCTAGCTCAGCACAAGTTGTTTGGTGGGCACCAACGCGACCGTTGGGTCGTCGCGCCAGAGTTCGGGCTGCACATCGATGTAGAGTTCGACCTCGTTGCCGTCGGGGTCCTTGATGTACAGACTGTGGGTGACGCCGTGGTCCGACGCGCCGATGATCTCGACGCCGTTGTTGGCGCAGGTGGTGATGGCGTCCTTCAGTTCGTCGTCGGTGGTGCCGACCTTCAGGCCGATGTGGTAGAGGCCGGCCCGGCGGGTCTGACGCACCGGCTCGGCGTCGGCGCCGATGTTCATTAGATACAACTCGTGATGGCTGCGGCCGGTGCTGAACATCACGCTTTGGCCGTGCCGCATCCGGCCGACTTCTTTGAAGCCAAGGATGTCGCGATAGAAATGGACCGACTGCTCCAGATCGCGCACCCACAGCACCACGTGCCCCAATTCCTTGATTTCCATAGGCCGTCCCCAGTCTGCGAGATAGTGGCATCAGTATAGGCGGAACGACGAGGCTTTGCAGTGAGCGGTGACGGGCACCGAGCTGCGTCTGCGGACGATCGTTCGCCTACCATGCGCTTCAGCGCCATGCCATTGGGCTTCGGCGCGCGGGAACTACAGCTTTGGGCTATGGCTCCGGTTGACGCGGCGGCGGTGGCGATGCTAGTTTCTCTAAATGCGGCAGCGTAGCCGCTCAGTTTTTCTGTGTCCGGAGGTTTAGCGTGATGTCTCGATTGCGTCCATGGGTGACGGTTCTAAGTGCGATGGCCCTGCTGAGCGCTGCTTGTGCACCCTCGGCCCCTACCCCTCCGGCCCCACCGGCGGGCGCCAGCCAACCGGCGCAACCGGTTGATAGCGGTCCCTTCCCGACCAAACCTATCGAAATCATTGTTCCCTTTGCGCCCGGTGGCGGTTACGACGCGGTGGCCCGCCAGCTTGCGGTGCCCCTGCAGAAGGAGTTGGGCCAGCCCGTGGTGGTGAAGAACGTGCCGGGCGGCGGTCAACGCATCGCCGCACGGCAGTTCCAGCAGTCGGAACCCGATGGTCACACCATCCTGTACGGCAGCGACACCCCGCTCTATACCTCCACCTTCGTCGACCCGGCCGAGGGGTTCGACATCTTCTCCTGGCAGTGGATCGCCGGCATCCGAGGTCAGACACCCATGGTTGCCGTCCCCGGGAATTCACCTTACAAGACCCTGGAGGACGTGTTGGCGGCGGATAAGGCCGGCAAGAAGCTGCGCTTTGGCCACAACGGCATTGGTGGCTTCCTGCCCACCCAGGTCGCCTTCGCGAGCGCCGTCGGTATCAAGAATGGGGTATGGGTGGGTGGTTTCCAGGGCACGGCCGACATTGCTCCGGCGTTCATTCGCGGCGACCTCGATATCGAGGTATGGACGCCGCTGTCTTCCACCACCAAGTTCGTGGAGTCCGGCGACTTCAGGCCGCTGGCCGTGCTCGACGCGAAACGGAGCCCGACGCTGCCGAACGTGCCCACCGCGCGCGAGCTGAAGTGGCCGGGCGTGGAAAAGCTGGAAGCGCTGGGATCGCAGTCGGGTTTCGCCGCACCGCCCAAGACCCCCGCCGATCGGATAGCCAAGCTGGAGAAGGCAACCCTGAATGCCCTCAAGGACCCCGATTTTGCGAAATGGGCCAAGGACACCGGCGTTGCCGAGGACTTGATCCCGTCCGCTGGCAAGGACTTCGGCGTTCTCAAGAAGGCCGAGTACGAGCTGTGGAAGACGCTGACCGAAGAGCTGAAGAAGGCGGTCAACTAGCGGGCTGTACGGAATCTCAGCCGCATGTTTGACCTAAGCCCGATCTGGGGAACCCTAGGACAGCTCGCCCGACCCGAGGTGTTCGGCTTGATGTTGCTGGGCAACGTCATTGGCCTGGTGTTCGGCGTGCTGCCGGGTGTCGGCGGCGGGAACGCGTTCATCCTGTTCCTGCCGCTCACCTTCGGCTGGGATCCAGAGGTTGCCATTTGGTTCCTGATGGGCATGCAGGGGGCATCGTCCTTCGGTGGGTCGCTGCCCGCCATCCTGATCAAGGTGCCCGGAGACACGGTGAACGCCGTGGCAATCTTCGACGGCTATCCGATGACCCGCCGCGGCGAAGCCACCCGCGCGCTTGGCATCGACGTGATGTCGAACATCCTCGGCGCCACTATCGGGGCCATCGTCGTCATCGCGCTGCTGCCGGTTATGCGGTCGGCGGTGCTGCTGTTCGGCCCGCCGGAGCTGTTCTGGGTGGCCATTATGGGTCTCTTCACCATCGCCCTCGCCTCTGGGGGTAACTTCTTGAAGGGTCTCGCCGGTGGAGCGGTCGGCATTCTGTTCAGCCTTATCGGCTATAGCTCGGTCATTGGCGTACAGCGCTTCACGCTTGGGCGCGATTATCTGTGGGACGGCGTGCAGCTGATCTCGCTGTTCATCGGCCTGTTCGCCATTGCCCAGGTGATTGAGTTCTGTACGGCCGAGGTGCCGATCTCCCGGCTGACCACGGGCTTCAAGGGGTTTGAAGGCCTGAAGCGCGGCGCCATCGAGGTGCTGGGGATGCCGGGCCACCTGATTCGGAGTTCGGCGATTGGCACGCTGGCAGGGATCATCCCCGGCATTGGGGCCACCGCGTCGGCGTTTATCAGTTACGCGATGGCGATTCAGTTTTCGAAGAAGAAGCACCTGTTCCATCACGGCAACCCCGAGGGGCTGGTCGCGGCCAACGCGTCCATCAACGCCAAGGAGATGGGGTCGCTGATACCGGCGCTGGGGTTCGGCATTCCGGGTAGCGTGGAGGGCGCGCTGATTCTGGCCGCGCTGCTGTTCCACGGCTTGCAACCGGGGCCGTTCCTGCTGCGTGATCAGCCCGGCATCGTGTGGGCGCTGATTGTCTCGCTGTGGATAAGCAACGTGTTCGGTACGCTGCTGGGGCTGTTCTGGGCCAACTGGCTGTCTCGATTGATGGCGATCCGCGTGGTGTACATGGCGCCCGTCATCTTGGTGTCGAGCCTGATGGGCGTGTACCTGGTGCGCAACAACATCTGGGACATCTTCACGGCCATCTTCTTTGGCATGGTGGGGTACGGCCTGAACAAGGCGGGCTTTCCCGTGGTGACCTTCGTGATTGGGTTCCTGCTGGGTCAGATCGCAGAGAAGTACTTCTTCCAGGCAACGCAGATCAGCCTGGGCGACCCGGCGGTCTTCTTTGAGAGTGGCATCTCGAAGTCCATCGCTGCCATCACCGTGCTGATGGTGCTGGGCGTCATCTGGTCGGGCGTGCGATCGAAGCGAGCGGTGAACGCCGTGGAGGTAGCCTCGTGACCTCTAAGCCGTGGCAGCGGGTGTCGTTCTGGGTGACGATTGCATTGGCGGTGTTCGCCCTCACCATCGCCCTGTCCTCGCTCGGCCTGAAGCGGGATGCCAAGGCATTGCCGCAACTGATCTCGTTCCCGCTGCTCGTCGTTTTGGGCCTGCTGCTGCTGGGCGAGTTCGTGCCGCGGGTGCAAAGCTTCTTCGTCATCAGTTGGCTTCCGACGGCCACGCCTGGGGGCGAGAACCTGGACTTGACCGAGGAGCAAGAGCTGGAACGGGAGTTGGTGGAGACGGAGCGGGAGGAGACCGGGGGCGAGGTGCTGCTGCGCGATATCCCTTGGCGGCTCGTCTCACTGGTGTTTGTGGGGATTGTCCTGTATGGGGTGATGGTACTGGCCGCCGGCTTCATTGTGGCGGGGCTCGCCTTCACCATGGTGTTCGTGAAGGGATTCGGCGGCGCTACGTGGCGGGGGGCAGCGCTGCTTGGGATCGGCACCGTGGGCACGATGTATGCGCTGGCCCTGCTGCTGAGGGCCGACTTGTACCCCGGCATGCTATTTGGGGGGAAGCTCCCACCCTTCTAACGATCTGGGACAGGCCGCTAGTGGTGTGACGCACGTCGTATGGGGTGGCTCGGCTCGCGGCCTTCGGATGAGCGCGAGGGTTCCCTCCGCCCACCCATGGAACTTTTGAGGAGTCGAGGGGGTTCCCCCTCGAACCCCCCCGCCAGAAAGGGCTGCCGCCCTCTCTGGACTCTCCCGCCCTCGTCGAACATCACTGTACATGCGGCGCACCACTAGTGGTCTATGACCGCTCATGTGGGGGGACTCCTTACGCGAAGGGGTGATGCTTCCCGCCCGCCCACCCATGGAACGCTAGGAACTGGGGGACCCCCTCAGACCCCCTGTCCCTTCGACGCCGCTCAGGGCAGGCGCCGGGGCGGCAACCCCTCTGGACTCCCCGCTCCTCTCCGTCCGCGGGTTCTCCACCATCAGCAAGGTGTCATTCACCACTAGGATGGCTCGTGCCGGAACTTGGCCAGAACGGACCGAGCTGAAGCCTACCCCGCCCGCAAGGTGCTGCGCTCCGGTTGAGCCGGCTGTTGGGCGAACAGCAGGCAGGTGAAGGCCACCACGTACGCGCCGGCCAGCGCCCAGTACAGCACCTGGTAGTGACCCGTGCTGTCGAAGGCGAGCCCGCCCCACAGTGGCGCCAGGGCTGCACCGATGACGCCGCACGGCTGCACGATGCCGGCGATCTTCCCGAAGTGGTCCCGGCCGTAGTAGCGCGCCAGGATGAGGCTGTAGACCGCGTTCTCGCCGCGGGAGGTGAGGCCGAACAGCACCACGGTGACGTAGGCCAGCACGGGGATCGTGACGACCGACGTCGCCAGCACCAGGATGAATCCGCACACCGCGGTGATCAGGCCGAGGGTTCGTTCGGGGTAGCGTTCCGCCAGCAAGCCCCAGACACCGGTGGAGAACGCCGACGCAAGGGTGTAGGCGGAGATCATGCCGGCCACGGTCACGAAGTCGAAGCCGGCCTGGCTGAAGTGCGGCACCCAGTGAAATGACGACGCCTGCGCGGCCGTGGTGCCGAAGAACTGAGCGATGGCCATAAGCCACAGCGCTCGGGTGCGCATCGCCTCCCTTAGGGTGAAACCGCCGGATGCCGGCCGATGGCTGGCGTCGCCCGATGGTGGCGCGGCCGGTTCACCGTCGGGCAGCAGGCCCACATCCTCCGGGCGTCGGCGCAACAGCAGGGCCATGGGAAGGGCGCCGGCGAAGGCTGCGATGGAGAGCGTGCTGAACACCGAACGCCAGCCGCGGGTTTGCACCAGCACCCCGGCGATCGGCGCGAAGATGCTGACGAAGAGCTGCCAGGTCATGGAGGTGATGCCGGTGGCTCGGCCCCGCTTCTTGGCGAACCAGTTCACGACGGTCGCCTGCGAAACTGGTCCGCTCATGGTCAGCGGGCCGATACCCCTGACCACCATGTAGGCGAGGAAGAACTCGGCCAGCGTGGTGGTGTTGCTGAGCAACAGCAGCGCGCCCGACATGAGCAGCGCGCCAATGGGCATGAGCACGCGGGCGCCATAACGGTCGACCACAAAGCCGGCAACCGGTGCTGCCAGCGCACCCACCAGGCCGGCGATGGTGAGCGCCGCCGCCATCTCGGTGCGGCTCCAGCCCATGTCGGCGATGATCGGCTGCACCATGAGCGACGTGATGTTCTGGGAGCTGAAGGCCGCGATGCAGGTGGCGAGCATCAGCATGGCCACGATCACCCAGCCGTAGAAGAAGGGCGTGGGGATGGGCGGGCGCCGCGGCGAACGGCCTGAGCGTGGGCCGGTCACTGGGGGCGCTGGCCGGCGTTGCGACGGAGCGCCAAGGGCTCGACACCCCAGATGGCCATCAGCAGCCCGCTGAGGCCGACTGCCGCGCCGATGCAGACGAAGGCGGCCGGGCCACCCGCAAACTGGGCGATTGCGCCAATCAGTATCGGCCCGGCCGCTCCGCCGATGTTGCGGATCAGCGACCAGTTGCCCAAGAACGTGCCGCGGCGGGTCTGGGGGGCCATGTCCATGGAGTACACCTCGGAGGCGCCGAGGGCGACCCCTTCGCCGATGCCGTAGGCGGCGACCGCCAGCGCCAGCGGGACCAAGCCCGACGCGGGCGCAAAGGCGGCGATCGCGACGGCCGTCACCACCAGACTCACCACCAGGGGGCGCTTGCGCCCGAACCTATCGAGCGCCGAACCGCCCGCCAAGGACGACAGGGTGGCCGCGAGCGCCGCAAGGCTCATGAGCTGACCGACCTCTGCCTGGGAGACGCCCGCCTGCCCCATCGCGTGGCTCGGGAAGAGGGCGCCCAGCGCTCCCTGGAAGCCGATGAAGCTCAGGGTGACCGTAACCAAGGCCAGCGGCCAGAGCAGGGCCACCCGGCGGAGCATGGTGGGAGGGCTGGCCACCACGGGCGGCGTGTTCGGGGCTGCGCCGCCAGACGCCGCGGGCATGCCTGCTTCGGGGCGCGTCTCTCGGACGAAGTACACCAGGATGAGGTGGATGGCGACCTTGCTGATGGCGTTGAAGATGAACACCATGCGCAGTGAGGCCGCCAGGGTTATCCACGCGCCCAGCAACGGTCCGAGCACGCCGCCGATCTTCATGGAGAGGCTGCGTACGGCGACCGCCCGGCCGCGGTTCTCGTGCGTGGTGATGTCCGCCATCACGAGGGAAGCGCCGGTGACCCACATAGAAACGCCGACGCCGCCAATGAACTCGAGCGCGAAGAACGAGACGTAGTCGTTGACGTAGAACTGGGCGAGGGTGGTGACCCCACGGAGGGCGTTTCCGAACATCACCAGGGGTTTGCGGCCCCATCGGTCCGATAGGATGCCGGTGGTGGGGCCGGCGATGAGCCAGGCCAGCGAGTTTGAGGCGGCGATGAGCGACACGAAGAAGATGGGCGCGCCCAACTCGGCGGCGAACTGCGGCCGGGCGAACTGTTGGGCCCCGGTGCCCAGCGCCCACAGGAAGAACACCATGTACAGCGGCATGGCCCGCGAGAGCAGTGTCCGCAAGAACGCCTCGATGGGTCTGAGTGGGGGAGAGCCCGGTTCAGTCTACCTGAAGAGATCGCGTTCTGCTGGCCGCAGCAGCGCCTGCCCCGTGCCTTCTGCGGGCGTGAAGCGTACGCCGCGCACCACTGCTGCCGGCACCATGTCGAGCTTACCCATGACGAGGCCCGCGGCGCCCGCCAAGTGGTCGGCCACGGCGATGTCGGTGGAGCTGAGCAGGTAGCCGTAGGGGTCGCGCTGGCCGCGCATGGTCTCCACCGGCAGCAGGCCCGACACGCCGATGGCCACCTCGGTGATCCCCTCGCGCCAGGGGCGGCCAAAGCTGTCGGTAATGATGACCGCGCACGCGGCCTCGGACCAGCGAGCCGTCAGCGCCGTGCGGATGGCGCGGGCGGATGCATCGGGGTCGGCCGGCAACAGCGCCACCACTTGGTCGTCGGGCACGTTGCTGCGATCGACGCCGGCGTTGGCGCAGATGAAGCCGTGGTGAGTCTCCACAATGAACACATTGTGGTCCATACGCACAATGCGGCGGGTTTCGCTCAGGATCACCTCGAGCAGCGCTGGGTCCTTGTCCAGCTCGGCCGCGAGGGACTGGGCGAAGGCCGAGGGCGTGACAGTGCGGAGGTCCACCAGCCGTCCTTCGGCTTTGGAGACGACCTTTTGGGTGACAACCACCACGTCGCCACCGTGGAGTCCGCCTGCTTCGGCAGCTACCGCGTTGGCGACGAGCGACGGCAGGTTGTCGCCGGGATGCAGTTCGGGCAGGGAGCCGAGGCCGATAACGGTGTACGAGCCGGCCATGCCCCTAGATACCCACGATGCGGACGCCGGCCGACACCTTGTAGCGGCGATTGATGCCCAGCAGCAGGGCGGTCATCGCCTCCACGGTGTTGGCGTTGGCCAGCCCACCCGCGTCAATTGGGCGCAGGTCGGGGATTCGGGCGGTGAGGTCCATGGTGGTTTGCTTGGCCTCAGCGTCGTCGGCGCACACCAAGACATCGCCCTCCATAGGGTGCGCGAGGTCGGCCAGATGTTTCGCGCTGAGGTGGTGATAGGCCGCAGCCAGTTTCGACGCCGGCAGCAGGAGCGCTGCCTGCTGCGCGGCCGAGCCCTCGGGCACCGATACCACGCTGGGGCGGCCGCCCTCGAAGCTCAGCGGCACCACCGCGGTAATGACCACCTTGCCGGCGAGGGCTTCTGCAAGCGAGGGGAGCGTCTCGGCCTGCCCGGCATAGGGCACCACCAGGAAGACAATCTCCGCCTGCGCCGACGCATCGAGGTTGGTGGCGCCGGACGCCCGGTCGCTGCCCAGCAGCGCGTTCACCTCAGCGGCGCTGGCCTGCGCGCGCGCCGCGTCGCGCGACCCCAGAATCACGGGGTGTCCAGTGGCGGCGAGGCGTAGCGCCAGGCCCCGGCCTTCAGGGCCGGTGCCGCCGATGAACGCCAGTGGTGGGAGTGTGTCTGCCATAGGGTTTAGGGATGCTCCGGTCGCACGGGGGGCGTCCGCTGGGAGTAGTACTTGGCGAGCAGGTCATCCAGCGCTTCGCGTAACAGCGAGGCGTCGGATCGCCCGGCCATGTGCGAGAGTTCGCCGAGGCGCCGCAGCTGCCCCGGCGCGAAGTGCACCGTCTTGGGCTCCAAGCGTTCAGGCTGGGCGAAGGCCGTGCGCGAGCGGCCGGTGGTCTTGGCTCGGAACAGCGCCGCGTGGGCGTTCCGCAAGAGTTCCCGGTCGTTCTCGGCCAGCGAGGGGTATGCGGCCACGCCACCGCTCATGGTGATCTGGGTGACCACCTCGCCGTGCGCCGTCTTCAGGTGCACCTCGCGGTCATCGAAGCGGGCCCGCAGCTTCTCCGTGGCGAGGAACGACTCATCGGCGGACCGGTCGGGCCAGACTAACAGGAAGGTGTCTCGCGAGTAGCGGGCCATGATCACATCGGGCCCGACCGCCGAGCGTAGGTCGGCCGCCACGTTCGCCAGGAGAGCATCGCCAACCTCCAGGCCGCGCTCGTAGTCGAACGCCGCGAAGTGGTCGATGTCGAGCAGGGCAACCGAGAGCGGGTGGTCCGCCGATGCGTCCTGGATGAGGTTGTGCACTAAGGTCTGCACCGTCATGCGGTTCAGCAGACCGGTGAGATCATCGCGGCTTGGTGTGGTGTCTTCGGTCACTGCGACCTCCAGGCCAGTTGGATAGGGATCGAAGCACATCATACCCTCGCCTAGTCATAGCGACAAGCAAGTGTTGAGCATACTCAGAAAGAACTATTGCATACATAATATTTCTGTGATACTACTTAACTCGGCATTGCTGATAGTGGCTGTCAAGAAACGGGAGGACTCCGGTGGTATTATTCGACACTTCCAGTGGGGCGGGGATCTTGCTACGAGGCTCTGCGCCTGCGGGTGCGCCTCCTCCCGGCGGGGAGCTGCGCGCTCCGGGGCAGGCGTCCCCCCAACCCCCGAAGCGGCGGGGTCTTGCGAGCTGGCTCACCGGGCTGGCCGGCAGACTGATCGCCGCTGCGCTGCGGCCATATGGCGCACATGTGCAATGCCCGGGCTGCGGGGCGCCGGCGGACCGGTTTGCCGTGCCCACGGCTCATGCGGAACGCAGTTATCCGCCGGTGACTGAGTACCAGTGCACGCTCTGCAGCCGAACCTGGCGCGAAATCGCCAGCCTTGACCATTGGGAGAGCTAAAAAAGATGGAGGAGAGAGACGAGTGAAAAGTCAGGATGTGAGTCAGCCGGTGCTTTCCGGCAACGGAACCGGCGACACCTTCGAGGCAGTGGTGGCCCGGCGTTTGAGCCGGCGGGACATGCTGCGCAACGGCGCGGTGGCGGCAGCCGTTGTCACCACGGCAGGGGTTGCTACCGCTGGTAGGGCCGAGGCGGCCCCCGCGGGTTCTGCGTCCTTTGCGTCGCTACCCACACAGGCCGTTGATGTGGACGCTCTGCAGGTTGCCGCGGGGCATAGTTGGGCGCCGTTGCTGAGCTGGGGCGACCCGGTGCTGCCCGGGGCGCCGGCGTTCAATCCTGCGACGCTCACACCCGAAGCGCAGGCGCGCCAGGCGGGCTACAACGCCGACTTCGTGGCATTCTTCCCGCTGCCCTGGGGTTCCCAGAACGCCACGAGGGGTTTGCTGTGGAACAACCATGAGTACACGAACGCCGAGATCATGTTCCGCAACTACAGCGCTGCGAATCCTACCCGTCCGCAGGTCGACATTGAGCTGGCGGCGCATGGCGGCACCGTGGTCGAGATTCAGAAGGGCGCCGACGGCAAGTGGTCGCTCGTTCCTGGTTCGTCCTACAATCGGCGCATCACGGCCAGCACCCCCATCGACCTGAGCGGTCCCGTTGCTGGCACCGACTGGACCAAGACCGGCTACAACCAGAACGGCATGACGGTGAACGGCATGCTGAGCAACTGCGGTGGCGGCGTCACCCCTTGGGGCACCGTGCTCACCGCTGAGGAGAACTTTCACCAGTACTTCTCGAACTTGAACAGCCTGCCGGACAACGACCCGCGCAAGGTGGTGAACCGGCGCTACGGCCTGCCGGGGACGAACAGCGAGCGGCGATGGGAGCGCTTTCACGATCGGTTCGATGCGGCCAAGGAGCCGAACGAACCCAACCGGTTCGGGTATGTGGTCGAGATTGACCCGTACAACCCCCAGTTCACGCCGAAGAAGCGCACTGCCCTCGGCCGCTTTCTGCACGAGGCAGCGACGGTGGTGGTGGCGCCCAGCGGCAGGGTTGTGGTGTATACCGGAGACGACGCTCGCTTTGAGTACTTCTATAAGTTTGTGACCGAAGGCACGTTCAACGCCGGCAACCGCGACGCCAACATGAACCTGCTGGACCGCGGCACGCTGTATGTGGCCAAGGTGGAAGACGATGGCACCGGGAGCTGGATACCGTTGACTTACGGACAGGGTCCGCTGACCGAGGCCAATGCCTTTTACAGCCAGGCCGATGTGCTAGTGGCCACTCGCCGCGCCGCCGACCTGCTGGGCGCCACCAAGATGGACCGGCCGGAGGACATCGAGACCAACCCGGTCAACAAGAAGGTCTACATCGCCCTGACGAACAACTCGAACCGCACCGCTGCGCAGGTGGACAAGGCCAACCCTCGGGCGAACAACACCAGCGGCCACATCGTCGAGCTGACCGAGGCGGGTGACGACCCTTCGGCGCTCAGCTTCCGTTGGAGCATCTTCATGCTGTGCGGGGAGCCCAGCGACCCTTCGACGTACTTCGCGGGTTACCCGAAGAGCGGCGTGAGTTCGATTGCCGCGCCGGACAACGTGCTGTTCGACAACGAGGGCAACCTGTGGATTTGCAGCGATGGCCAGCCGAGCGCCATCAAGGCCTGCGACAGTGTGTACTGTGTGCCGGTGGCCGGCCCCGAGCGCGGGCGGGTACGCCGCTTTCTCAACTCGCCGGTTGGCTCCGAAGTGGCGTCGGCCTACTTCACGCCGGATAACCGGACGCTGTTCGTCAGCATTCAACACCCCGGCGAGGGGAGTTCGTACGAGGGCGTCGGGAGTGGGTTCAGCAGCACGTGGCCCAGTGGCGGCATTCCGCGGCCATCGGTCATCCAGGTGTGGAACGACAACGGCGGGCTCATCGGAGCTGCCGGCGCCGCCGGGCCGAGCAGCGCGGTGACGGGAGCAGGAGCACCGAGCGCGCTGCCCCGCACGGGGGAGAGTCCGCTCTCGTTGGGTGGATTGGGCATGGCGGCCGGTTTGGCTGCGGCAGCAGCAGGCGGCCTGTTGCGGCTGCGCAACCGCCGGGTCGAGGAAGCAAAGGACTAACCCTTGGTTCTGAGGTATGCGATGGACACGCCATCGATTGAGCAGGGGCCCCGCTGGGTGCACTTGACCCCCGAAGGGTCGCGTTTCTTTCAGATTGGCGAGGAGTTGGAGATGGGCACGCTGCTGGGCGTCTCCGCCTTCGGGGGGCGAGTGGAGGTTGTTGAACGCCGCAGCCGGGTGGTCCAGGTGCTGTTCGACATGTGGGAAGACCGGCTGACACTGGTGCTTGAACCAGCCCTGGGGTTCGGGGGGTACGAAACCCGGACCGGCCTTTAGCGTATAGCACGTCATCTAAGCACAGCGATCATATTGACTTGCCAAGAGGTGCGTGGTATGCTGCTCTCGTCTAATACAAGTGGAATGACTAGTAAATAGGAGGAAAGAATGGGCATGAACAAACCAAACATTCGGCAGGGTGCAGCGGCGGTTCTGGGGGTACTCAGCCTGGTCGCCGCGGCGTGCGCGCCCACCACACCCCCACCGCCCAGTGGTGGTACCCAGCCACAGGTGAAACTCAGCGGCCTTATCAAGGTGGATGGTTCGAGCACGGTGTTCCCCATCACCGAGGCCATGGCGGAGGAGTTTCAGAAGGCCAATAAAGACGTCAAGGTGACCGTGGGCATCAGCGGCACCGGCGGGGGCTTCCAGAAGTTCTGCTCCGGCGATACCGACCTGCAGAACGCCTCCCGGGCCATCTCCAAGACCGAACAGGAAGCCTGCGCCAAGAACAACATCGGCTATATCGAGATGCCGGTAGGCTATGACGGCATTGCCGTGGTGGTGAACCCCCAGAACACCTTTGCCACCTGCCTGACCGTCGCCGAGTTGAAGAAGATCTGGGAGCCTGAGGCCCAGGGTAAGGTGACTAACTGGAAGCAAGTGCGCGACTCCTTCCCCGATGTACCGCTGAAGCTGTACGGCGCCGGTTCCGACTCCGGTACCTTCGACTACTTCAATTTGGGCATCAACGGCAAGGAGAAGGCCACCCGGGGTGACTACACCCCCAGCGAAGATGATAATGTGCTGGTGCAGGGTGTGTCGGGCGACCGCAACGCCATGGGGTATTTCGGCGCCTCGTATTACGAGGAGAACAAGAGCAAGCTGAAGGCCGTGCAAATCGATTCCAAGGGCGACGGCAAATGCCTGGGGCCCGAGGAGAAGGTGATTCAGGACTTTAGCTACCACCTGTCGCGCCCGGTGTTCGTCTACGCCAAGGCCAGCATGCTGGAGCGGCCGGAGGTCAAGGAATTCGTGAAGTTTTATCTGGAGAGCAAGAACGCCACCAAGCTGATCAAGGAAGTTGGCATGGTGCCGCTTACCGCCAGTCTCTATGGTGCTGTGCAGAAGCGGGTAGACGCCAAGACCCTGGGTACCGCGTACATCGAGGGCACCACGGCAAAGACCCCGTTGACAGAGCTGTTCAAGTAGCCCGTACGTGAACGCCTCGCTGCCCGCCCCAGCAATTGTAAGGAGGGACCGCTCGCGGTCCCTCCTTAGCCGCGCGACCGAGTGGGTGGTCGAGCGGTTGCTGCTGGCGTGCGCCCTCGTCTCCATCGGCACCACCTTTGGCATCGTGGCCATCCTCGGTGTGGAGACGCTG
>CAXNDA010000003.1:0-22377 GCA_964200875.1 Chloroflexota bacterium
CGAGCCTCCTCGCAACGACGAGTCCCCGGCCTGTGCACCGTCATTGCGAGCCAGCCGTCAGGCGGGCGTGGCAACCCCCTCTCGGAGGCAACGCTCGGCACCGAGGGGAGATTGCTTCGTCGTCGAGCCTCCTCGCAACGACGAGTCCCCGGCCTGTGCACCGGCATTGCGAGCCAGCCGTCAGGCAGGCGTGGCAAACCCTCTCGGAGGCAACGCGCGGCGCCGAGGGGAGATTGCTTCGTCGCCGAGCCTCCTCGCAACGACGAGCGCCCAGGGCGGCGCACCGGCATTGCGACGGAAACCGCGGGCCGGTTGGGTAGAAGCGAGATTCGCTCGCTCGCAGTTGACGATTCGCCACGGCTGCTGCTAGTTTGAGCCAACGCTCTTTAAATAGGCACACCCGCTCAGGAAGGTCTCCATGCGTGCACTCCTCCATGTGCTCCTGCTTTCGTTCACGCTCGGCGGCTTTGCCCGTGGGAATCCTCCCCCGGCACTCGCCGCCGAACCCGATGCTAAGATCGACCCCTACCTCGCGCTGCAAATCGAGGGTTGGTTGGATACCCCCGCATCGGCACTCGCCTCTAGCGGCGACCCAGACCGCGTCGACGTTATCATCCGTGCAAG
The DNA here is from genome assembly GCA_964200875.1 of Chloroflexota bacterium. GTDB lineage: Bacteria > Chloroflexota > Dehalococcoidia > SHYD01 > SHYD01 > SHYE01. The sequence continues at coordinate 625 of CAXNDA010000003.1, forward strand.
CCACGACATCACCGCGCGGCTCGAGGCGCAGGGCTTGGAGGTACGCACGGTGTTGGGCGACGGCGCGCTCATCACGGCTGGGGCGCCGCGGCCGGCGATAGCCATGCTGGCCGCCGATCCCGACATCGTGGCTATCGAAGCGTCGAAGCCGCTCGACGCTAGCTGGCTCGTCCCACCGAATGCGCTGAGTTCACGACTCGATCACCAGCCGCTGGATGCAAGCATCGTCGACAGCCGGGTGCCGAAGGCGTGGGAGCTGAAGGACGGTGAAGGCCGCCCCATTCGGGGGCGAGGGGTGTTGATTGGCGTGGTGGACACCGGCATTGACTGGACCCACCCAAACTTCGTTTCGCCTCTCGGGGCCCCCCGAATCGTCTCACTCTGGGATCAGACGATGGCGGGAACCGGACCGAGCGGGTCGGCCTTCAAGTACGGCGTAGAGTGCCGTGCGAACTTCGCCCCGGGCGGGTGCGCCTCCGCCGACACGCAGGGTCATGGTTCCCACGTCGCTTCCATTGCCGCGGGCAGCCCGCCGGGAACAGGCTCGCCAAAGTATGTCGGTGTTGCGCCGGATGCCGACATCATCGCCGTCAAGTACGCGGAATCCGGGGCCAAGGCCATCGACGCCTGGGCGTACATCATCGACCAGGCGAAGGCCCTGGGGCGACCGGTGGTCATCAACAACAGTTGGAGCCACGGGCTGAGCGCACGGGACGGCAGCGATCCACTTGAGGAGGCCATCGATCGGCTCAGCGGACCCGGCGTCGTTTTTGTGAACTCGGCGGGCAACAATGGCGGACGTGCCATACACGCACACGGCAAGCTGGCGCAGGGCGGCACGACCACCTTAACTTTCGGGCTTCCCAGCAGCAGCACGCGCAAGACGACGGCGATGACCCTTTGGTATGCGGGCGCCGACACCATAGAGGTCACGGTCGAGACGCCGGCGGGTGAGGTGGCGGGCACCGTGAAGAAGGGCGAACGCGCAACGCCGACAGCCAAGGATGGCACACGCTTCGTGATGGACGCGAAGACGGCGCCTTACGCCGGAAACGGCATGAACGCGCTCCTGCTGGTGATCGAAAACGAGACCGGCGCCGTGGGCGAATGGAAGGTCAGGCTGCAGGCCACCGTGATCAAGGGCGATGGCACGTTCCACGCCTGGTTGCCACTGGCACAGAGCGGCGGCGAGCAGTTCACGTCATCGCACAAGTCGCTCGATACGCAGACCGGTACTCCGGCAACTGCGAAGCGCGTGATTACGGTGGCCAATTACACCACTCGCCGCTGCTTCACCTCCGTCAACTTCCAGGTATTCTGCTTCTCCGCAGCGAACATCAACACCGGCGATCTCCATCCATCGAGCAGCAGTGGCCCTACACGCGACCTGCGTAACAAGCCCGATATTGCCGCCCCAGGAGCGCTGATCTTTGCCGCGCTGTCGAAGGATGCTCCCGAAACGAACAATCTGTCGCCCCGGCGCATCTTCGTCTCCACCGACGGGCGGCATGTCGGCCAAACCGGCACCAGCATGGCGGCACCCCACGTCACGGGCACCGTGGCCCTGATGCTGCAGAAGAACCCGAAGCTCACGCCGGAGCAGGTGAAGACGGCGTTGGTGACCGGGGCGCGCAAGGACAGCTTTACCGGTGCGCTGGCCTGGAGCCCGACCTGGGGCGCCGGGAAGCTCGACGCGTTCGCCGCGGTGAACGCTACCCCGGCCTACGTGGCCCCGCTCAAAGCGCCGGCGGCGGCGAGCCCGGCTCATCTGACCCTGCTGCCAGGCCTGGGCACGGAACTCACCTGGACCAACCCGCCCGGCACCACCCAATATCACCTGCAGGTGACGCCGGCCAACAACGACGGCCCCGGCCTCAACGTCATTCGCGATGCTGCCACCGCGCAAGTTGTGGCGGCGCCCGCGGCCGGCGTTGGGCCATACATCATGCTGCCCGGCATGGGCTACACGTGGCGGCTGAGGGTGAGCGCAGTGACCACGGCGATTGCCGAAGACGACAGTAGCTGGAGCGAGTGGTCGGAGCCGCGCACCTTCAGGACAGCAGTGCGCACCAGCGCAGGCATCAGCGCCGCCAGCCACCAAGGCGGGATACCGGTGCCCATCACGCCGCAGACGCTGCTGTGGCAAAACACCGACAGCGATGTGTTCTACTACGAGCTTCAACTCAGCACCGACCCCAGTTTCGAGACCGACCCCGTGCGTGCGACGGCAGCGGTATGGACCAACCTGGTGCACGCTGGCGTCTCGGCGCGCCCCAGCAGTTGGGTGACGCCAGTGCTGGAGCACGAGGCCACCTACTACTGGCGGCTGCGCCCGCGGGTGCAGGGCGATGGCACGCCGGTGGCCTGGAGCCAGACCTTCAGCTTCCGGACGGACTAGGCTGGGGTTGGCGAGCCGGCGCCCAGCCCGAATCGATGGTGACGGGATGCATGGCCGCCAAAGCATTGCCATTAACACATTGCCCTCGCGTTAGCTAGAGTATCGCTTACCAACCTCTCTCGGGGGAAAGCATGTCAGGAAGCATCCGGCGGTGGGCGTTAGCTGTCATGCTCGTCTCGAGCGCACTCTTGGTCACCAACCACAGGCCAGCCCACAGCACCGGCTTCGAAGCAAAACTCGACCCCATGTTGCGCTTGGCGCTGGATCGGCCGGACACAGACGGACTGGCGGGGCTCATGGCGGTGACCGATGACGCGGGGACTATCGAGGTGGTTCTGCATGCCCGCCGCGATATCACCAGCCAGGTCGAAGCGCTGGGCGGCACTGTGCAGACCGTGCTGGGTGACGGTGCTGTGATGACTGCGGCGCTGCCCCGAGCTGCGGTACGGACGCTGGCCTCCGATCCGGACGTGCTCGGCATTGACGCGTCGAAAGTGCTGTACCAAATGGCCGCCCAGACGCCGGGGCTTGCCGAGACCGGCGATGAACCGCAACCGCTGGCAGTCAGCGTTGGCGAGATTCGCGCACCCCTGGTGTGGGCGCAGACCGACAAGAGGGGGCTGCCCATCCGCGGCGCTGGAGTGCTGGTGGGCATCATGGACTCGGGTATTGACACCAAGCACGGCGACTTCAAGGATCCTGCCGGCGGGACCCGCATCGTGACGGTGTGGGATCAGCTCGCTACTGGTAGCGGTCTAGCCGGGACCTCCTACCGGTACGGCGTGGAGTGCACCCCCCCGATGCTGACAGCCGGTACCTGCGCTTCCAGCGATCCTGGTGGGCACGGCACCCACGTTGCGGGGATCGCCGCCGGTAACGGGCTATCAACCACGCCAGCCAAGCACATCGGCGTCGCACCCGACGCCAGCCTGATCGTTGTGCGGCGCGGCCGGACCACCACCAGCACCAACGCCATTATCGACGGCTGGACCTACATGGTAAGCCGGGCGAAGCTGCTGGGCTTGCCCATTGTGATCAACAACAGTTGGGGCCATGGCCTTGGCGCGAAGGACGGCAGCGATCCCCTCGAGCGGGCGCTGGATCTCCTGGCAGGCCCCGGGGTGATTTTCGTGAACGCGGTGGGGAATGCAGGGGAACGGCGAGCCCACGCCGAAGGTACGGTACGAGCGGGATCCACGGTAAGCCTGCCCTTCACCTTGGCGGTACCCAACGCTCAAAACTTGGTGGTCGCCACGGTCTGGTATCGCGGTGCCGATAGCCTCGGGGTGTCGGTTAAAACCGCACAGGGTCAGGTCTTGGGCCCCGTCGCCAAGGGTGCCTCGCGGTCGTGGACTAATGGCGAGGGAACCCAGGTGACTATCGACGCCAGCCGTGCGTTCTTCGCGGGGAACGGAGATAACCAGGTTCTGGTGGCGGTGGAGCGGCCAACACCGCCATTGGCCACCAACTGGGAGTTGCTGCTGCACGGCGACCAAGTCGTAACCAGCGGGCGGTTCGACTCCTGGCTGGCGAGTTCCATCAGCGGCAGCGGCGCCGAGGATTTCACGTCGGCGGCGGGCACGCTCACCCAGACCATGGGTGAACCCTCCACCGCGAAGCGAACGATCTCGGTGGGGAACTACGTGAGCAGTCGCTGTTTCGTGTCGGTCGATACCAAGCAATACTGCTTGAACGGCATTAGCGAGACCGGCGGCGCGCACCCTTCCACCAGCCGTGGGCCCACGCGCGACGGGCGCGAGAAGCCTGAACTCGCCGCGCCTGGTGCGACGATCCTCTCTGCTCTCTCTATCGATTCGGAGGCGCGCAAGCCGGGCCATCCGGACGGCTTCTTGCGGAGTACTGATGGGCTGCATATCGCCCAGATCGGGACCAGCATGGCCGCGCCGCACGTGACAGGTGTGGTGGCTCTGATGCTGCAAAAGCAACCAACGCTGACGCCGGAGGAGGTGCGGGTGGCGTTGCAGACCACTGCCCGCACTGACGTGAAAACAGGTCAGGGTTGGAACGCCGTGTGGGGGCGGGGAAAGCTCGATGCACTGGGTGCGGTGAATGCGATTACAGCGCCGGTGGTGCGGCCGGCGGCGCCGGCAGCCGTCATGCCGCTGGCGGATGCGCGCCTGGAAGCAATGCAGGCTAACCTGTCATGGACGAATCCGGCCGGCGCAACCCAGATTCACCTGCAAGTGACACCTGCCGGGAACGATGGCCCTGCCATCAACCTGATCCGGAATGCTGAAACGAGCTTCGCGGTAGAGCGGCCGGAGTTGGGCGCCGGCCCGTACGTGCTGTTACCCGGCATGACCTATCGCTGGCGGGTGCGGGCGAGTGCCGAGCGCAGCGCCATTGATGAGCAGAACGCCTCCTGGGGCGATTGGTCGGAGCAGCGCGCCTTCCGAACCCCGCCGCGTACCAGCGATCGCATCAGTGCCGTCAGCCCCGCCCTGGGCGCCTCCACCACGGCCATGCCGCAGACGCTGCGCTGGCAGAACGCCGACACCGACGTGTTCTACTACGAAGTGCAGGCCAGCCCCGACCCCAACTTCGAGACCAACCCAGCGCTGGCCACCGCCTCGGTATGGAGCAACTTGGTGCACGCAGGGCTGACCACCCCACCCAACGCCTGGACCACGCCGCCACTGCAACCCGGTACTGTCTACTACTGGCGGCTGCGCCCGCGGGTACAGGGCGATGGCACGCCGGTGGCCTGGAGCCAGACGTTCAGCTTCCGGACCGACTAGCCGTCGCGCCTGCGGGGCCGTCCGATCCCCTCTCCCTCTGGGAGAGGGTTAGGGTGAGGGCTTTGGCTACCAACGCCACCAGCGCCGCTAGCCGGCACTCAGGTACTCGCTCGCCAGACAGTCCATGTAGATGACGTCGACGCGCGTCCGGCCGGTCCGCCGCGCCTCGCGCCGTCGGCCCATCTCCGCAAAGCCGGCCTTCTGGTAAGCCCGCAGCGCTCGCGGGTTGTCGCTGTACACCCGCAGCATGATGTTGTGCAGGCCCACCACCCGGAAGCCGTAGTCGAGCATGAGCCGGGTCGCCTCGGTGCCGTAGCCTTTGTCCCAGCAGTCGCGCTCGCCGATGAAGATGCCGTACTCGGCGGTGCCGTGCTGGTGGTCGATGTGCAGCAGCGCCGCATTGCCGATAGGGCGTAGCGTGGCGCGCTCGAAGATGTCGAATGGCGTCTGGCTGGGGTCGCCGCTGGCAGATTCGTACCACACAGCCTCTTGCTCCACGGCGTACGGCCGCACGGGGAGTGAAAGCGTCGCGGTGGCAGCGAAGTCATTTACCCAGCGCTGGTACAGCGGCATGCGGTCCCGGCTGATAGGCCCCAGCGCCACCAGTTCGCCCCAGATGTTGATCAGCGGTTGTTCCATGCCACCCATCCTCTCTCGGCTTAAGCGAAGGGGAAGCGCCCTCGCTTCCCCTTCGGGTTACTGGACGGCTGCGGCCCTTAGCGGCCCCAGAGCTTCTTGGTGGCGATGCGGGCACCCTCGGCCATGTTGCGGAACTTGGCCCACATCACGGTAGGATGCACCCGGTGCATGCCGGCCTGCTGTGCGAAGCCGCAATCGACCCCGGCGATGACGTTCTCGCGCCCGACGATGGTGGCGTATTGCACCAAGCGCTGCGCCACGTACTCTGGATGCTCCACATGGTTGGTGGTGTGGGCGATCACGCCAGGAATGAGCACCATGCCATCGGGCAGCTTGGTGGTCTGCCACACCTCCCACTCGTGTGCGTGTTGCGGGTTCGCGGCCTCCACCGAGAAGCCGCCCACTTTGAGGCGAAGAATGAGGTCGACGATGTGCTTGAGCGGCACGTCGGTGCTGTGGGTACCGTGCCAGCTGCCCCAGCACACGTGATAGCGAATGCGATCGGCGGGTAGCCCCTGAATCGCGTGGTTGATGGCGTCGATCCGCAGATTTGCGAACTTCTGGTACTCGGCCACGGTGGGCTCCGGGTCCATCGAGTCGTACTCGGTGACCATGCGCGGGTCATCGATTTGGAGGATGAAGCCGGCGTCGACGATGGCCTTGTACTCGGGTGCAAGGGCATCTGCGATGGCGAACAGGAACTCCTCGGAGGTCTTGTAGTGCTCGTTGCGACGCTGCAGCTCCACCGTGCCGGGCGCGATGGCCGGTACAAAGGCCTCGGCGAACGGTTTGCCCGCCAGCGCCGCCTTGAAGTTGTCCAGGTCGCGTTTCACCACGTCGGCGCCTTTGAAGGTGATGGGGCTGGTGCACACCATGGCCACCACCCCGCCACCCATGTTGCCGCCGGGCTCCAGCTCGGCGTAGAACTCGGCGAAGGTGCGGCGGTCGCGGCTGCGCATGGTGCGCGGCGGTTCGCCCATGCGCTTCTCGAAGCCGGTCATGCGCTCGTCCACGTAGTTGGAGAACCCCAGCTTCGACAGCTCGCCGTCGCTGGGGATATCGATGCCGCTATCGGCCTGCTGCTGCACGATGTCGGCCACCGCGGCCTTCAGCCGGGCGTCGAACGCGGTACCGCTGGCCTGGCCCGACTGCACGGCGGCGGCGATGTCGGCCGGGCGGGGAATGCTGCCCACGTGGGTGGTGAGAATGCGGTCGGTGCTGTGTTTCACGCGGTGTCCTCCGGGGCTTCAAGTGGCAGTGGCGACAGCCTAGGGCCTGGGGACAGGGCTGTCAAGGCTTGCCGGAGGGGTCAGGAGGCAGCGCTTGCTGGATCCATCGCAGACCACAGTCACAGATCTAGCGATGCCCGAAGGAGTCCGTGAGGAGCCTAAAACTGTAACCCATTTTGTCACCTTTGGCTTATGGTTTTTTCGCCACGGGTCACCCCACCTGTGTAATACTTCGCCTGTCTGTCACTCTCAGGAGGCGCTCCATTGGCCATCACCTGTGCAGTGTTCTCAAGGTACGGTATCTCAGCAGCGCTGCTGGCGCTCGCCCTCAGCGCTGGCCTGATCGGCGAACGGCCTCGGACCGCGCACGCCGCCACTTTCGTCGTGACCACACTGGCTGACAGCGGCCCTGGCTCGCTGCGCCAGGCCATAATCGACGCCAATGCGGTAGTGGGCGCCGACACTATCACCTTCAGCGTGAGCGGCTTCATCGTGCTCGCCACCGCGCTCCCCGAGATCACCGATGCCGCGGGACTCGCCATTGATGGCACGGGGCGGAGCGTGACGGTAAGCGGAAACGGTGCGGTGAGACCATTCTCAATAGGGGCAGGCTCTCTGGCGGAGATCAAGAGTCTCGCCGTGCGTTTCGGAAAGGCTACCACGGGCGGTGGGATTTCCAACCAAGGCACGTTGACGGTCACCGACAGCACCATAAGTGGTAATGTCGCCTTGTTGCAGGGCGGCGGTGTCTACACAGGCGCCCTTGGCATGAGCTCTATCACAAACAGCACGATCAGCGACAACATCGTTCCAGGTGACTGCGGCGGCGGTATCTTCATTGAGGTTGGGGGCACCAGTGTTGTGACGAACAGCACCATTCGGGGGAACATCGGCGCAGGCAACGGAGGCGGTATCTGCCACGGCGGCCCGCTGGCGGTCATAGGGTCGACAGTCAGCGGGAACCGCACCGGGGGCGGGGGTGGGGCTACGCACACTTTCTCATCTGCGCACCTGACGATGGCTCACAGTACGCTCAGTGGGAACGACGCCTTCCGCGAAGGTGGCGGTATCTTTCAGGCGGCTGGGTCTGCCGAGGTGACAAACAGCACCATCGCGGGAAACACGGCCCACGCTAGCGGCGGGGGCGTGGTGGGCGGGTACGGGCTGATGCTGCGGCTCAGCAACGTGGTTGTTGGAGTGAACAACGCCCCAGCCGCACCAGACTGCGATGGAGTTGTCACGCTGAGTGGCCCGAACCTCATCAGTAACACGAGTGGCTGCGGTATTACGGGCATCTTACCCATGACCGGGGCCCCCAAGCTCGGGGCCCTCGCCGACAACACCGGTCCTACTCAGACGCACGCCTTGCTGGCTGGCAGTCCCGCAATCGACACCGGCGACGATGCGGTCTGTGCGGGCGCGGTGGTCGGCGGGAAAGACCAGCGCGGAATCAGCCGTCCGCAAGGCGCCCACTGCGACCTCGGGGCCTTCGAGCAGAACGGTGCGGCACCGGTGATCGGGGGCAAGAACCTCCGCATCACCACCGGCAGCATTGCCCTCTCGTGGAGCGGCGGTACCGCCCAGACTGGATATATCTTGGTCCGGTTTAACACCGCTTCGGGCACCCCTACGCTTATCAACTTGGGGGCGAACGTCAGCAGCTACACCGACGCGACAGCCGTGAGTGGAGCGATGTACTGTTACGTGTTAGCGCCAGTGGAGCCAGGCGGCGCGCTCCTCGGGCTCTCCGACCTCTTATGTGGGATGACGGGAGTGGGGAGCGAGACGGTAACTCCGCGGGGCTTCGACCTCACGTTGGGGCAAACAGCCGAGGCCACTATGACCTGGACCGCTCCTGTAGGTGGCGCCGATGCCTACTTACTCCAGCGCATCCCGTTGGATGGGAGTTCGCCGACCCGAATGCCGCTGCCGGGAAGCGCCACCAGCAACGCTCAGGCGGTGCCCGGCGCGGGCGAGTGCTTCCTGCTGGTGGCCTATCAGGGTGTCACTTGGGGTGCCAGCGACGTCCTGTGCGGCATCCCGGGTTTCAGCACGCTGGGCAGACCGGCGGATACGCTTATGCAGACAGTGGGTGAGGCAATGGCCGATGTGCAACTACGGCTAGGAGCTGCGCTGCCCACCCTGTCTCATGCCGGATAGCGTTCACCCGCGAGCGTTAGCGGACGCTGGGTGTTTCGCCAGGCAGAAGGGAGGGCCGTAGGCCCTCCCTTTCACACATGGGTCGCCTGTAGCTACGCCCGTTCGACGTAGTTCCCGGTGCGGGTGTCCACCTTGATGCGATCGCCGTTGTTCAGGAACAGCGGCACCTGCACCACCAGGCCGGTCTCGGTGGTGGCGGGCTTGGTGCCGCCCGACGCGGTGTCGCCCTTGAACGAGGGGCCGGTTTCGGTGATGGCGAGGTCGACCGACAGCGGCAGCTCCAGGCCAATGGACTCACCCTCGTAGGTGAGAAGCTCGCAGGGCATCTCGTCCTTCAAGTAGTTGAGCTGGTCGCCCAGTTGGTCCTTCGACAGGTTGTACTGGTCGTACGTGTCTTTGTTCATGAACACGTACATGCCGTTGTCCTCGTACAGGTAGGTAACGGCGAACTTCTCCATCCGAGCGCGCGGAAAGCGCTCACCGGCCTGGAACGTCTTCTCGATGGTGTGGCCGGCGCGTACGTCGCGCAGCTTGATGCGGACCTGGGCCGAGCCCCGGCCTACCTTGATGTGCTCGTACTCGAGAATGGTGTAGAGCTTATCGTCCAGCTCAATCGTTACGCCCTTGCGCAGTTCTGAGGTGCTGATCATAAAGGACCCCTAGCGAGAGTATTGCGGGTTTCAGCGGCACCGGCGGAACCGCGCACGCTTCACTACTTTACCATCTCTTCGGCAGCCTAGGGCTGCTTACACCCGGTACTCGTGTGGGCCGAAGTCGGCCTCGTAGAAGGGTGATACGTGCTCGCCGGGCAGCGAGACGGCGTCGATGCGCGTCAGGTCTTCCGGCGTCAGCGTTATCTCAAGCGCCAGCAGATTGTCGTCGAACTGCGCCATGGTGCGGGGGCCGATGATCGGGCTCGACACGCCGGGCTGCTGCGCCACCCACGCCAGCGCGAGCTGCGACATGCTGCACCCCTTGTCGCGGGCGAGCGCCTCGACGCCCTCGATCACGTCCCACATGGTCTCGCGCAGCCGCTTAGCCTGCTGCGGGTTGGCGTTGGCATAGCGGGCGTCTTCGGGCAGCGGCTCGCCGCGGTGGTACTTGCCGGTCAGCAGGCCGCCACCCAACGGACTCCACGGGATAATGGCGAAGCCGTAGGTGCGGGCCATCGGCAGCAACTCGCGCTCGATGCGGCGGTCCAGCAGGTTGTAGGGCGGCTGCTCGCACATGAAGCGGTTCAGGCCGTAGCGCTCGGACGCCCACAGGCTCTCTAGCAACTGCCAGGCGGCGTAGGTGCTGGTGCCGATGTAGCGCACCTTGCCGGAACGGATCAGGTCGTCCATCGCACGCAACGTTTCGTCGATGGGGATGTCGGACTGCGGCCGGTGAATCTGGTACAGGTCGATGTAGTCGGTCTGCAGCCGCTTGAGCGAGGCCTCGCACTGCTGGATGATGTGGCGGCGCGAGTTGCCCTGCATGTTCGGGTCCTCGGACATCACGCCGTGGACTTTGGTGGCCAGCACCAGCGAGTCGCGCATGCCGTGGCGGGCGATGGCCTCGCCCACCACCTCCTCGCTCTGGCCGCGGCTGTACACGTTGGCGGTATCGATGAAGTTGATGCCTTCAGCGATGGCCTTGTGGATGATGGCGTACGAGTCATCGGGCGTGGTGCGGCCGCCGAACATCATGGCACCCAGGCACAGCTCGGAGACTTTGACGCCGGTGCGCCCGAGGGGTTTGTAGTTCATGTGGGGTGATTCCTAGTAGGTATTAGTTCGTCTCGGTTAAGGCAGAAAGACACTCGGGCCCGTTCGGTGGACGAGCATGAATCTGTCGTGCCGAGCCACGATGCCTGCGAGCGCGGGATTTATCCAACCGATAGTCTCTATGATCGTATCGTGGTCGTTCGGCAGGGTAGGGCGATTCCAAACCGGCTCGTGGTGAAACACACGATTCCGGAGGTGGCGAAGGCCGTTGAAACGCAGACTAACGTTGCTTCTTGTCCGCTGGCTACTCGGTATGTTGGGGAAGACGAGTGGAAGCAGCGCTGGCCACAACCGACGCTCGTATGGGCGACTTAGGAGCGTGGTCCAGAATCCAAAGCTCAATTCTGCCACGACTCGACCCGGTGTTATTCCCTTCTTCGCTCTTGTGAGCCTCCCGATAGCTTTGCTGGCCTCATCGACTTCCGGAGGGTGAAGCAGTTGAATGGCCGGGGCATACCAGTCCTGTCCATTGGCGCTGAAGCGTTGGCTCAGGTTGCTGTGAAGCGCGTTCCGAAACGTGATCTCAAGTGCCTGAAGGAGCGGGTACATTGCTTCGCTAAGTGCCGAATTCCACAAGTAACGTGCTACGGCCTCCCGATCGTTCAGTAACCCTTGGCGGTAAGGGTGCAGACGCTCCAACGAGATGGCCGAGATGATTTCCGTGACTTCCGGCGCTTGCAAGCGGGATGAACCCTCATATAGACTAGAGATGCAGTCCCCGAGCACTCCTCTCCTGGTGAAAGCCTGTGATGACCTCGGGGCTTTTCTATGCCGTCTGCAGCTTGCTGGCCTTGGTGATGTTGCGCACCTTGCCGCCCTCCAGCGTCAGCAGGTCCTCGATGCGCACGCCGCCCCAGCCGCTGATGTAGACGCCGGGCTCGTTGCTGAACACCATGCCGTCTTGCAGGATGTTGGTGGCCCGCTGCGCCACCCGCGGGTACTCGTGCACGTACAGGCCGATGCCGTGGCCCAGCGAGTGGCCGAAGTTGTCGCCGTACCCGGCGTCGGCAATCACCTTGCGGGCGTAGCCGTCGGCCTCTTCGCCGGTGATGCCGGTCTTGATCAGCGACTCGGCGGTGAGCTGCGCGCCCAGCACCAGGTCGTAGATCTTCTTGAACTGGTCGTCCTGCTTGCCCAGACACACGGTGCGGGTCATGTCGGCGCAGTAGCCGTCCACCTTGGCGCCGAAGTCCAGCACGATGGGCTCGCCCTCGCGGATGACGGTGCCGGTGGGGTGATGGTGCGGCTTGGCGGCGTTGGGGCCGGCCGCCACAATCGTCTCGAAGGCCAGTCCCTCGCCGCCGTGCTCGCGGATGTACTTCTCCAGCTCCCAGGCCACCTGCTGCTCGGTCATACCGGCGTGCATACCGGCGTACACGTGCTCATAGGCGTCGCCGGTCAGGTCCTGCGCTCGGTGGATGGCGTCGATCTCGGCCTGCTCCTTCACCGCCCGCTGGATCTCCACCGTCTCGCCGTCGGGCACCAGTTCGGCGCCGGTGTCGGCCACGGCCTTGGTCAGCGCCTGGAACATGGCGTAGGTCACGTGATTCTCGTCGAAGGCAACGCGCTTGCCCCCCGATTGCTTCACCGCATCCGGTAGCCAGGAGGCGAGGCCGCCGGCGACCTGCCGCACCTCGAACTCGGGCGCCTGAAGCGTTGCCTGTTCGGTGTACCGGAAATCGGTGAGCAGCAGCGCCTGTTCTTTGGCGATGAACAGGTAGCCGGCCGAGCCGGTGAAGCCGCTCATATAGCGCCGGTTCTCGCCCTGCGACACCAGCATGGCGTCGTAGTTCTTCTCCGCCATGGTCGCCCGCAGCCGGTTGAGTCGAGTCTCCATACTGTGCCTTTCTCTCGGAACGGATAATCTACGCTGAATCAAGCAGGCCGCACGCCTGCAGCAGGCTCTCCATCTGTTCGGGCGCAGCCCCCGCGTGCTGCCACCAGTGCAACCGCCATCCGGCGGCCTCCGCCGCCGCTGCTAGCTCGGCGCTGGGCGTCTCGAGGTGGATAGCGTGGCATTGCCCCTGGTGCACCAGCGCGAAATCGACGCTGAGGGCCGTACCCGGCACCCACACCTGCGGCACTACTACTGCTAATGGTAATCGCAAAAGCCAGTGGCCGGAAACCCGCGCCATCGACTGCCGTCCATCCAGACCCTGCGAGCGAGCCGCATGGACCAAACCTTCATCCTCGGCGATCGCTGCTTCACTCACCGGGTCCGTGGCGAGATACGCCTTCCGCAGCCGGTTCATGGAGCTGCGCAAGAAGGTGACCTGCCGATCCGACAGTGGCTCTTCGAGGATTTGGAGGGTATCGCACAGCGGCCAGCAGGGGTACGGGTATAGCAGCCGCATCGCGCTTTCAGCCAGCGCCCGCCTTAGCCCCGGCGACTCGGCTTGCAACGGCGTCACGCCGGTGTAGGGTTGGCGCGCGTCGTCATCGCCAGGCAGCGTTGCCTGCAGAAAGCCGTAGTGGTCGAAGGCTGCTTCGTCGTGCAGGAACAGCGGGCAGGGCTCACTGCCTTGCACACAGCGTTGGCAGCGTACGGCGCCCAAGCGATGCTGGGTGACGAGGTCTGCCAGGGTGAGGGTGGAACCGGAAGGCGTAACGCGCCGGGCTGTCTCCGGCGATGTGCCGCCGAACAGCAGGCTGGGTGTCACCCGCTACGCTCCCTGGGCGGGTTGCTCGCGCAGAATGCCGACCAGCGCCTCCAGCGCGGCCAGATAGCCGCGCCAACCGAGACCCGTGATCATGCCGACCGCCTTGTCCGACAGCACCGAGTGGTGCCGGAACGCCTCGCGGGCATAGACGTTGGAGATGTGCACCTCAACGAACGGTTTGCCGACGGCGCCGAGAGCATCGCGCACCGCGATGCTGTAGTGCGTCCAAGCGGCAGCGTTGATGACAATGCCATCTGCTGCGGGGCCCTGCTGGTGGATGAAGTTCACCAGCTCACCCTCGAGATTCGTCTGATACGCGAGCGTTTCCACGCCCAGGGCCGTTGCCTTCTCCGCGAACCGGTGCTCGATGTCGCTGAGCGTGGTGGTGCCGTAGAGCACCGGTTCGCGAGTGCCCAGCGTGTTCAGGTTCACGCCGTTCAGCAGCAGAATCTTCACGGGCGGTTAGGCCAGAGCGGGCACGGGCGCTTCCGTCTCGGCCGCGTCCTTGTCGGTGTCGGCCAGCTTCACGCTGAAGCCGCAGGCAAGGCACTTGGCGTTGCCACGCACGGGCTGCACCAGCATGCCGCTGCACTGGGGGCAGGGCACGGGGATTGGGCGCTCCCAGGCCGTAAAGTCACAGTTCGGGTAGTTGTTGCAGCCGAAGAACACCCGGCCGCGCGGCCCGCGTCCGCGCTTCTCCACAATGTCACCCCCGTCCTTGGGGCACTTCACGCCGGCGACGGTCTTGACGATGCGCTTGATGACTCGGCACTCGGGGAAGCCTGAGCAGCCGATGAACTTGCCGAACCGGCTGAGCTTGAAGATGAGGGGCTTGCCGCACTCTGGGCAGTCCTCTCCAACGGGTTCCGGCTCGAACACCACCTTTTCTATCAGCTTGTCGGCACGCTCGACAGCGGTGTTGAAGGGCCCGTAGAACTCGGTGAGCACGGGCACCCACTGCCGCTTGCCGTCGGCAATGTCGTCCAGCTCATCTTCAAGTTGCGCGGTGAACTGCAGGTCCACTATCTCGGGGAAGTGTTCCGCCAACAGGTCGTTCACCACCATTCCCAGGTCTTGGGCGACGAAGGCGCGCTTCTCCTTCTTCACGTAGTCGCGCGCCTGGATGGTGCTGAGAATGCTGGCGTAGGTGCTGGGGCGGCCGATGCCGTTGGCCTCCAGCGCCTTGATCAGCGTGGCGTCGGTATAGCGGGGCGGCGGCTGGGTGAAGTGCTGCAACGGCAGAATCTCGCGGGCGTTCAGCGCTTCGCTCTTCTCCAGCGGCGGCAACGGGCTCGTGTTCTCGTCGTCCTCGTCGTCCCGGCCTTCCTCGTACAGCGCCTGATACCCCGGGAACACCACGCGGGTACTGGAGGCGCGCAGCAGGTAGCCGGTGCTGGTCTGGGTGCTCTTGCCCTCCACGTCGACAGTGGTGGTTTCCATGGTGGCCGAGGACATCTGGCTGGCAACCATGCGCTTCCAGATCAGGTCGTACAGCCGCAACTGCTCTGCGGACAGGTACTGCTTCATGGCCTCAGGGTCGCGGTCGATCACGGTGGGGCGGATGGCCTCGTGCGCTTCCTGCGCCCCACGGGTACGGGTGGTGTACACGCGCGGCCGACCCGGAACGAAGTCGCCGCCGAACCGGCGGGTGACGTAGGCGCGGGACTGGTCGAGCGCGGTGTCGGCAACCCGCACCGAGTCGGTACGCATGTAGGTGATGAGACCGACGGGACCGCCGGGGCCGATGTTCAGGCCCTCGTAGAGCTGCTGGGCCACGGCCATGGTGCGCTGGGCAGTGAAACCCAACTTGCGCGAGGCTTCCTGCTGCAGGGTCGACGTGGTGAAGGGCGGCGCCGGGTTGCGCTGGCTGTTCTTCACCGTCAGCTCGGCCACGGCGTAGGCAGCCGTCTTGAGGTCGGCGCTCAGCTTGTCGGCCTCGCCCTTGTTGCCAATGGTGATCTTGCCCCGCTTGCCTGCCAGGTTGACCAGCGTGGCGACGAAGCTATCGACCGAGCGGTTGCGGCTGCGGGTTGCGGCCACGGTCACGGCGGCAGCGGTCAGCTTCGCCAGCTCGACATCGATGCTCCAGTACTCCTGAGCCGTGAAGCCGGATATCTCTCGCTCGCGGTCCACAATCATGCGTAGCGCGGCGCTCTGCACGCGGCCGGCCGAGAGCCCGCTCCGTACCTTGCGCCACAGAATGGGACTGATCTTGTAGCCAACCAGGCGATCCATGACCCGGCGCGCCTGCTGGGCGTTCACCAAGTCCATGTCGATTTGGCGGGGGTGCAGGAAGGCCTCTTTGATGGCCTCGGGCGTGATCTCGTGAAAAACCACCCGGGAGATCGGCCGATCCTTGATGGCGGCGGCCTCCACCAGGTGCCAGGAGATTGCCTCGCCTTCTCGGTCGGGGTCGGTGGCCAGGAAGATGTCTTTGGCGACGGCCGCCATCTTCTTCAGCTCCGACACCACGTCCTTCTTTTCCTTGGGGATGGTGTAGGTCTGCGCGAAGTCGTCATCGGGATCAACGCCCAGGCGGCTTTTCGGCAGGTCTCGCACATGGCCCAGCGAGGCACGCACGATGTACCGGCTGCCCAGCACGGGCTGAATGGTGCGGGCTTTGGCCGGCGACTCCACAATCACCAGGCTCTTGCCGGTCGCGGAAGCGGCGGCGGCGGAAAGCTCGGCGGCTCTGGTCTTGCGCACCGCGGCCTTGGCGGCGGCCTCCGACACCGGTGCGCTGGAGGCGACGGTCTTGGTGGCTGCCGCTTTGCGGGCGACCGGCTTCTTGACGGCCGCTTTCCGCACGGCCGGTTTTGCTGTTGCCGTGGTCTTTTTCGTGCTTCGAGCTGGGCTCATTGAGTTACTCACAATCTTGGGTGCCGTGCCACCAGCATAGCCACGCCTAGCGACGGGCGTCAATGCAGCTTACACCTTCCCGGTGGTGATCAGTATCGGCAGCCCTGGCAGGGCTTCGCCTGTGACCTACGCCAGACCCCAGAAATCATAGATGTTATCCCTACCTTAAGACTCTATGAATAGGCATTGACAATGAGACTGGGCAGGCATACGGTAAATACGTAAGCACCGGCTGAATGCCGAGGATACACACGGAGGGTCGGATGAGCTTGATGACCCGCAAGATATTCGAGGAACATTGCCGCTGGCAAGTGGATACACGAAGCCCTCGCTAGCCGAGGCGGGGTAACCACCCCAGGGGTAGTGCAACGCCGAATGGCGCCGGTGTAAACCGAGGACATCCGGAAGGAGGAGTCAGATGGCACTACTGACTCGGGCGATTCACAAACTGAACTGTCGTTGGCAGGTTGATCTATGAAGTCCTCGCTCGCCGAGGCCCTCGACCCTTCGAGAGCGGCCCGCTAGATGTTCCGATAGGCCAACCGTAAACGGAACGGCCCGGACAGATCCACCGTTAGATGCGGAAGGGTTCAACCGAAGTAAACAAAGACCTCCCCACCGTATGGTGGGGAGGTTCTTCGTTAACCCTTCGGGCGCTGCTACCCACTCGCCGAGACTGCTTGCCCCGCCTGCCACTGCGTCAGCAGCGACTGACCGTACAGCGCCAAGGCGTTGGTGTCGACAATCTTGCGCCAGGCCTCCTCAGTCACGCCGGGCATGGCGTGGAGCTGTGAGAGGGCGTCGAGTTCGGTCGACTGGTCGGCGTGGCCATAATCGGTGCCCATGACGAGGTTATCGCCGGTGTTGTAGGTCAGCACATACGGCACATCGTCATCGGTCTCGCAGGTTACCCAGATGCGCTGGTCGTGCAGGATGTTGCCGCCGAGCGTTTTCCCAACCGTGATGGCGCGCCGCTCCAGATCGCGCAGGGCGGCGGGCAGCCACTGGCAACCGGCCTCCACGAAACCGAACCGCACCCCGGGGAACTGGTGCATCATGCCGCTGGAGACCAGCGTGTGGAACGCCCCGACCGTCGGCAGGCGAAACCGCCAGAATCCGCTGCCCGAGCCCGCCAAGAGGTCGAGGTTCTGCGGATTCGCGTTTCCCACATGCACGATCAGCGGGACATCCAAGCGCTGCGCCTCGGCGTACAGCGGATAGAAGTAGGAATCGTTCACCAAGCGGTCGCCCTCGATGGCCCGCAGGAACACGCCGCAAGCGCCGTGCTCGACACTGAATCGCAGTTGCTCCAACGCCTCGGGCATGGTGAGCAACGGCAGCGCGCAGGTCCAGCGGATGCGGCCGGCGCCGCGGCGCCAGGCATCGGCCATCCAGCGGTTCCAGCTCCGGCAAAGCGCCACTTCGGTCGCCGGGCGCTCCGTCAGGCGCTCGATGAGGATGGTCGGGTGACACACCTGGATGTCCACGCCCAGCTCGTCCATATGCTGCAACCGCGCGGGGATGTCTTCAAGCTCCCGGGTGGCGGGTGGCGTGTAGACCATGCGGCCCATCTTCCCGGTGCGCGCTTTGAGTTCGCCCTCCTCGGAAGGCAGCACGTTAAAGCCCTGCACCTTGCCCTCGATCAGCCAATACAAGCGCCGCTGACCGAACTCCGAGCGCACCAGCGTCGGCCGGTAGCGCTCGTCGGCGGCGTCCAGGAAATCCCAGGTGTGCTCGTTCTCCAGAACGTGGGCGTCAGAGTCGATGACAGGCATGCTTCCTCCTCAGTTGGTGCTACACACAGGCGGGATTGAGACCCGGCGTTGCGGCGCGTCGTGCAGCAGTCGCCTCGAACCAGTGCTCGCCCTCCGGCAGCAGCACCGCATCGGAACGCACCATGTAGCAGGCGGGATCATGCACCTCCCGCGGCGCCTCCCCGCGCTCGACCAGGGCACGAGCGGTGGCCGCCATGCGGCGGCGCACGGTGATGATGGCCGTGTCGCTGGTGCCCAGGTGCTCCTTCGTGCGGTCGTAGATGGGGCCCATGGTCACCTGCATCGCTGAATCCTGCGCCCAGAACTCGGCGATGCCCGAGTAGGTCTTGGTGCGCTGCAGATCGCGGTCGACCAGGAAGTCGTTATCCAGGTGGGGAATGCCGTACCAAGCACCGAAGGGCTCGCTGGTGGCGGGCACCCGCATCGCTTTCGAGATGGTCCAGACCCCGGCATTGTCCTCCATGCGGGTGCGCTCTTCGGGGGTGAACACCCGGGTTGGGTGGAAGTTGCAGCCGATAACGAAGACATTCACGTCATCGATGGGCACCCAGCACCGCCAGTTGCGCACCGGATCGGGGCCGTAGGGACCGGTCATGACGTGGGAAGGCATCAGATGCTGGGTGATGCGCCAATAGGTCTGGTTATCGGGCGCCTGCCGGCCGGCGCCAATGCACACGCCGTAGTCGGTCTCCACCACCTCGAAGTGGGGGTGGCGGTCCAAGGCCCGGATCAGGTCGACCATCGAGCGGTTGCGGCCATCGCCCTCCGCAATGTTGAGGCGGCTGTGCACGAACGACACATGGCTCTGGTCGATCTCGCCCTCCAGCCCCTGCAGCCAGTTGGTGGGCGCCACCCGCTTCGATGCGACGACGTGGCTGGCGGGCAGGTCCATCCACTCGAGGCCGGGCAATGGCGGTTCTGGGCGCTCCTGCCCCATGTACACCCACACAATGCCGCCGCGCTCCTGGGTGGTGTAGGCGGTGGCTTTGATCTTGTGCTTGAAGTTCGATTCCGCAGGCTCGTTCGGCATGTCGACACAGTTGCCTTCGGTGTCGAACTTCCACCCGTGGTACACGCAGCGCAGGCCGTTCTCCTCGTTGCGGCCGAAGAACATGCTGGCGCCGCGGTGCGGGCAGGCGTTTTGCATGATGCCGACGCTGCCGTCGGTGTTGCGCCAAGCGATGAGATCCTCGCCCAGCAGTTTGGCCCGCAGCGGCGTGCCGTCGGCCTGCAGTTCGTGGGCGAAGAACACCGGCAGCCAATACTGGCGGAACACCTGCCCCACCGGGGTTCCCGGCCCCACCCGGGTCAGCAGATCGTTATCGGCACGTGAAAGCATGCGTAATCTCCTTGCGTTAGCGCACTGACGCTGCCCGAGGCGCTCCCGGCGAATGACCGTAGTATCTGGCAGCCGCGCATCCTAGCACAAGTACGCCGTTATCGTAGGAGTGCAACTCATAGCTTGCAGGGCATGGTATTGTGCCCGTTATGGACATTGCGCATCCACCCTCTCTGCTGACCGCCAACGACCTGCACCTGTTCAACGCGGGCGAGCACTTTCGGCTTTATGACAAGTTGGGGGCGCATGCCGGCGTCGTCGAGGGGGTGGCGGGCACCCACTTCGCCGTGTGGGCGCCCAACGCCAGCGCCGTCAGCGTGCTGGCCGACTTCAACGGCTGGCAGGCGGGCAGCAACCCGCTCCGCCCGCGCGATACCTCAGGCATCTGGGAGGGCTTTGTGCCGGGCGTGGTGGGGCCCCACGTCTACAAGTACGCCATCCAGTCGCAGTACGGCGGGAAGACCGTCGAGAAAGCCGACCCGTTCGCTTTTCATGGCGAAGTGGCGCCGAAGACCGCATCGGTGACCTGGGACTTGGCGTATAACTGGGGCGACGCTGCCTGGATGGAAGGCCGCGCCGCAGCCAACAGCCTCGGCGCACCCATCAGCATCTACGAGATGCACATCGGCTCGTGGCGGCGGGTGCACGACGAGGGCAACCGCTCGCTGAGCTACCGGGAACTGGCGCCGCAATTGGCCGACTACCTCCAGCAGACCGGCTTTACCCACGTGGAGCTGATGCCGGTGATGGAGCACCCGTTCTTCGGGTCGTGGGGTTACCAGATCACCGGCTACTTCGCCCCCTCCAGCCGGTACGGCACCCCGCAAGACCTCATGTACCTGGTGGACTACCTGCACCAGCGGGGCATCGGCGTCATTCTCGATTGGGTGCCATCGCACTTCCCCAACGATGCGCATGGCCTGGCGACCTTCGACGGCACGCATCTTTACGAGCACGCCGATCCGCGGCTCGGCTTCCACCCCGAGTGGTCGAGCCATATCTTCAACTACGACCGCAACGAAGTCCGCAGCTTCCTCATCAGCAACGCGCTGTTCTGGCTCGAGAAGTACCACGCCGACGGGCTGCGGGTCGATGGCGTGGCCTCCATGCTGTACCTGGATTACGCACGCAAGCCCGGCCAATGGCTGCCCAATGTGCAGGGCGGCCGCGAGAATCTGGGGGCCATCAGCCTGCTGCGGCGCCTGAACGAAGAGGTGTACCGCAGCCATCCGGATGTGCAGACCATTGCTGAGGAGTCGACGGCCTGGCCGGGCGTGACGCGCCCCACCTCCACCGGGGGCCTTGGCTTCGGCCTGAAGTGGGACATGGGCTGGATGCACGACACCCTGGACTACATGGCCAAAGACCCGGTGCACCGCACCTTCCACCACAACCGGCTGACCTTCCGCACGCTGTACGCCTTCCACGAGAACTTTGTGCTGCCGCTCTCTCACGACGAGGTGGTGTACGGCAAACGCTCGCTGCTGGGCAAGATGCCGGGCGACGACTGGCAGAAGTTCGCCAACCTGCGGCTGCTGCTCGGGTATATGTATGCGGTGCCCGGCAAGAAGCACCTGTTCATGGGCGGTGAGTTCGGCCAGTGGAGCGAGTGGCGGCATGACGGCAGCCTCGACTGGGGCCTGCTGGGATTCGACGCTCACGCCGGGCTGCTGCAGTGGATGGCCGACCTCAACCGCTGCTATCGCGCTCAGCCGGCGCTGCACCAGCGCGACCACGATGAGGCCGGCTTTGAGTGGATCGACGCCGACGACAGCTTGGCCAGCGTGCTGACCTTCATGCGCCGGGGGAACGACGGCTCGCCGCTGCTGGTGGTGTGCAACTTCACGCCGGTGCCGCGCCACGAGTATCGGGTCGGCGTGCCCACGGGTGGCTACTGGATGGAAGTGCTGAACAGCGACGCCTGGAACTACAACGGCAGTGGCATGGGCAATCTGGGCGGCGGGCAGGCCTCCGACACCGGGGCGCACGGCCGCCCGTACTCGCTCAACCTCACGCTGCCGCCGCTGTCGGTGCTCTACCTGAAGCCGGGGTAGTGGCAGCGATCCAGAGTCGTAGGGGCAGACCCACGTGTCTGCCCGAAGTGCGGCCAAGTACCGCGACAGTGCTTTAGACTCCAACGCCGGTTCTCGGGGGCCGGTGGTAGGGGCA
>CAXNDA010000004.1:0-22270 GCA_964200875.1 Chloroflexota bacterium
TTCCCGCGACGCCTGGGCGGCGCGAGGCCGCCCCTACAGGACTACAGGACCGCAGGTCGCCTGCTCGCCCGGGAACGCGGTGGGGAGGGACGCGTTCGTAATCCTTGCGCGTCAGTCGCGAGCATTGCGACAGTCGAGCGCGAATGCCACAATAGACGAACCATGCTGCTGGCTATCGATATCGGCAACACCAACGTCAAGCTCGGCGTCTACGACGCTGCCGTGCTACGCCATAGCTGGCGGCTGAAGTCCGACGCCCAGAAGATGCCCGACGAGTACGGCGTGCTGCTGGCGAGCTTGCTGAACATGGCCGGGCTCTCCACTAAAGACCTGCAGCAGGCGGCGATCTGCAGCAGCGTGCCCCCGCTGGTGGGTACCTTCACCGAGGTCTGCCAGCGCTTCTGCGGCATCACGCCCCTGGTGGTTGGCGCCGGCGTGAAGACCGGGATGAAGGTGCTGTACGAAGACCCGCGTGCCGTGGGCGCCGACCGCATTGCCGGCGCCGTTGCCGGCCACCATAAGTACGGCGGCCCCATCATCATTGCCGACTGCGGCACAGCGTCGGTGTTCGATGCCATAACCCGTGACGGTGAGTATCTGGGCGGGGCCATCGCACCCGGCATGCAGCTCTCGGCCGATGCGTTGGTCAGCCGCACCGCCATGCTGCGCCGCATCGAGATGGTGAGCCCTAAAGGCGCCATTGGCCGCAACACCGTGCACGCCATGCAGTCAGGCATCATCTTCGGGTATGTTGGCCTGGTGAAGGAACTGGTGGCGCGCTTCAAGAGTGAGCTGGGCGATGATGCCCGCGTCATCGGCACCGGCGGCTTAGCCGCCGTCATCGCTCGGGCCGGCGAGGTGTTCGATGCGCTGGAGCCGGACCTGACGCTGGAAGGCCTCCGCTTGATCCACGAAATGAACCAAGACTAATGAGCTTCCTCGACCGCACGCTGGCAATTGCCCGTCATTGGTTGAAGCGCGCCTTCGTCGCTGCTTTGGTAGCCCCCGTCATCGCCATGTGGCTTGAGGAGCGGCGTGGCCCGCTGGCGCGGCTCGGCCTCGCGCTGGGTCTGTTCGCGGCCCTGGTGCTGGCAGCGGCGGTTGCCGTGGTGTTGTGGGCAGCGCTGGTGCTGGTGGCCGTTCTGGGGCTCACCGTGCTGCTGCTCCTCAGTGCGGCGGCAGCCCTGTACCTGCGCTTTCGCGGTGGCCGGGACCGGACCATCACCGTGACCTACCGCCACATCGACCCCACGTCACCGGGAGCCTCGGCGTGACCCTGAGGGACAAGCACATTGTCCTAGGAGTCTCCGGCAGCATTGCGGCGTACAAGGCGGCCGACGTCGCGTCCAAACTGGTGCAGGCGGGCGCGCAGGTCAGCGTGATTCTCACCGCGGCGGCCCAGCAGTTCGTCACGCCCCTCACCTTTCGCAGCCTCACGCATCGTCCGGTGGTGACCAGCTGGTTCGACCCCGGCTCGGAGTTAAGCATTCAGCATGTGACCCTGGCGGAAACGGCTGACGCGCTGTTGGTGGCCCCGGCCACTGCCGACCTCATGGCCAAGCTCGCAGCCGGTATGGCCGACGATCCGCTGACCGGCACCGCGCTCGCCACCCAGGCGCCGCTGGTGCTGGCCCCGGCCATGGACGCCCATATGTACGAGCACCCTGCGACCCAGGCCAACGTGCGCACGCTGACTGAACGGGGAGCGCTGCTGGTGGGCCCGGAGCCCGGCCGCCTGGCGTCGGGCCTCACCGGTATGGGGCGACTGGCCGCTACCGAGGCCATTCTTGCGGCGGTCAGCACGGCGCTGGGCCGCAACGGCGACCTCAAGGGCCGCACGGTGGTGGTTAGCGCCGGCCCCACCGAGGAGCCGCTGGACCCCGTTCGCGTCATCACTAACCGCTCGTCGGGCAAGATGGGCTACGCGATCGCCGAGGCGGCGCGGGATCGTGGCGCTCGGGTGGTGCTGGTGACCGGCCCGACGGCGCTGCCCAAGCCCTGGGGCATCGACGTTCGCGGCGTGCACACCACTGCCGAGATGTTGGCGTGCGTTCAGGCGTCATCGGGCGCCGATGCGTTGATCATGGCCGCAGCGCCCGGCGACTTCCGCCCGGAGACGGTGGCCCCTGACAAGATCAAGAAGGGCCCCGAAGCGACGCTGACCATCAGCCTGCTGAAGAATCCCGACATTCTGGGCACCGTGGCCGGCTTCACCGTGAAGGCGGGCTTTGCCGCCGAGAGCCGCGACCTGCTGGACAACGCCCGGGCCAAGCTGGCGGCGAAGGGGCTCGACTTCATCGTCGCCAACGACGTGGCTGGCGATGAGCCGGTGTTCGGCAGCGACCTGAACAAAGTCACCATTCTCGATGCTGCCGGTGGCGTCGATGACCTCCCGCGCATGACCAAGGCTGACCTGGCCGGCCGCATCCTCGACCGGGTGGTCGCAGCCCTTCAGACCAAGGCGCGCGCGCCTTGACGGTGTTGCGACCGGCACTTCTTCTCGCCATCGTCTGCGCAGGGCTCATCGCCTGCACAACGGGAAGCCAAGAATCACCCCCTGCGCAGAGTCCGACTGGCTCGGCGGCCGGCGAGGCTGCGGCAGTCACCTCCTCAGCGATGCTTGAGATGGAGCCGGCCCCAAGCGAGATGGCCTTCGAGCTTGTTCCGCCCGCCGCCGGGCCAACCATCCCGGTGGACGCCGGGACCTGGCGGATTATTGTGCCCTCCATCGGGCTGGAGGCGCTGGTCATCGGCACCGGCCTGGAGCCGGACGGCACGATGGAGGCACCCGCCGGCCCCGACGAGATCGGCTGGTTTCGCGATGGCGGGGCTCCCGGCAGCTCGGGCAACGCGCTGCTGGGCGGGCACGTCGACTGGACGGATCGCGTGACGGGCCAGCCACGGGGCGCGGTGTTCTTCAGGCTGCGGCAACTGCAGGCCGGCAGCACCGTGGTGTTTACCGATGGCGCCCAGGAATTTGTGTACGAGGTGAGCGAGAAGCGCCGCTACCGCTGGGACGACCCGGACTCGGTCGAGGTGCTGCAGCCCACCACCGATAGCCGCCTGACGCTCATTACCTGCGGCGGCACGTTCAATCGGGCGACCCGCTCCTACGACATGCGTGATGTCATCATCGCTCACCGGATCGCCTGATGAACTTCCGGCGCAGACGACGGCGTGGCCCCGGCAGCCTGCTGCTTGCGGTGCTGCTGGGCGTGCTGCTGGGGGGCGGGGCCAAGCTCTGGTACGACCGTACCGTCAGCACGATTAGTGGCACCTTGGTCGATGCCACAACGCAGCAGCCGCTGGCGAACGCAGAGGTCAGGTGGCAGCACCTCTCCACAACCACCGATGCCGAGGGACGCTTCACGCTCATCGGCGTCGACAAGGAGTTGACGGACGTCCCCCTGGTGCTCGGCGGCGGCGATTACGAGACGCGCCGGCTAGCAGTGGCCGATGCCGCAGCCGTGGTGTCGTTGCAGCCCGATACCGTGTACGGCGTGATTACCGATCGCGACCGGCGGCCCATCCCGCGGGCGCGGGTCAGCGCCGGAGGCGCCACCACCTTCGCCGGCGAGGATGGCGCGTTCCGCATGGACGGCATCGCCAAGAACCCGGCGCTGCGGGTGGTCGCCCCAGGCTACAAGACGGTGAACGTCCAGCCGGGTTCGCGCCGCCACGTGCAGGTGACGCTGGAGTCATTCACACCGAAGGGCATCTGGATCCCCTTCGGCGCGCTGCATACCGCCGAGGTGCGCGAGGGTTGGCTCAAGCACGTCGATCGGTTGCAGCTCAACACCGTGGTGCTGGATGTGATGAGCGACCGCGGTCAGGTGGCCCCCGCCGTAGCCACCGACCTCACGCGGCAGGCAGGTTCGCTGCTCGAGGGCGGCGAAGACTTGGCTGCGATCGTGAAAGACCTGCGAGCCCGCAACATCTATGTGATAGCGCGCTTGGTGGTGTTCAAGGACTCGCCAATCGCTGCCGCACGGCCCGAGTGGGCCATTCGCGTGGCCAGCAACGGCGCGCCCTACGTCGACTGTGAGGGCCAGCGCTGGCTCGACCCGTTTGAACCCGCCGTGTGGGACTACAAGCTCCAGCAGGCCGACCGCATCGTGGAACTCGGCTTTAACGAGATACAGTTCGACTACATTCGCTTCCCCTCCGACTGCATCCCCGGACCGCTGGCCTACAGCCGTCCCTTGACCGACGCTGCGAAACTCGACGCCATCGAGGGCTTCCTGCAACGGGCCGTCGCCCGTCTGCGGCCGAAGGGCGTGGCGCTGGCAGTCGACGTGTTCGGCCTGGTGACCACCGAGGACGACATCGGCATTGGGCAGCACCTGGAAACCATAGGGAAGTACGTGGACTACGTGTCGCCGATGGTCTATCCCTCCACCTGGGCCAACGGCGCGTTCAATCTCGACTATCCGCCGGCCGAACCCTACCGCGTGGTGAAAGACAGCGTGCGGGCAGCGGTGGACCGGCTTGCGGGCAGCGGCGCCGTTGTTCGCCCGTGGCTCCAGGCGTTCGACGACTACCGCACTCGGCGCCTGCCGTACCGCAATCGCCAGATTGCCGACCAGATCCGTGCTTCCGAAGAGGCGGGCGCCATCGGCTGGATGCTGTGGGACCCCTTCGGCCGCTACCCGCTGGAAGACCCCCCGCAGCTCGGTGGTTGACGCGTCGGCCGCGGTCGCCGTTTAGCCAGAGTTACGGCCGGCCCTTGCGTAGTGGTACTAGAATGGGAGCAACATTCGCCGTTTCGCGAACGCGGGTTAGGCTCTGACAGAGCGGCCCGCTATCATCACCACGTTGTCATCGAGGCTTGGGCAGCCATATCGCCCTAGGGAGCCGGTTATGAGGGCTTACCACTACCGCCAGTGGGACGGAACGCAAGACCTGGGTCACCTGGACGCCAAGGACCTGATGGACCTGCTGGGCGAAAAGGTGCTGGATGGCCGCGACTTGTCGTCGGCGCTGAGAGACCTGATGCAGCGGGGCGCACACATGCCTTCGGGCCGCCACATGAACGGCATGCGCGATCTGCTGGAGCGCCTGCGGGAGCGCCGCAAGGAGCAACTGCAGCGCTACAACATGGACTCGGTGATGGACGACATCAAGGAGCGGCTGGAGCAGGTCATCCAGAAGGAGCGCGCGGGCATTCAACGCCGCCTGGATGACAACCAGCAGAACTCGCCCAACACCGGCGACCCTGCATCGGACCAGCGCCTGCATGACATGCTGGACAATCTGGCGAAGAAACACCTCGACCAGCTCGACAAGCTGCCGCCCCAGGCCGGCGGACGCATCCAGGAGTTGCGCGACTACGACTTCATGGACGGCGAAGCACGCGAGGAGTTCCAAGAGCTGCTCAAGACGCTGCAACAGCAGATGATGGAGCAGTACTTCCAGGGTCTGAAACGCGGTCTGGGCGGTATGACCCCCGAGATGATGGGGCAGATGCAGCAGATGGTGAAAGACCTGAACCGCATGCTGGAGCAACACCGGCGTGGCGATGACTCAGGCTTCCAGGACTTCATGAACAAGTGGGGTGAGCTGTTCCCCGATGGCATGGAGAACATCGACCAACTCACGCAGCACATGGCACAGCAGATGGGGCAGATGCAGCAACTGCTCGAATCGATGACGCCGGAGATGCGCCAGGAGCTGGAGGACATGATGTCCGGGCTCATGGGCGATCCCGGGTTTCAGGACGACCTGATGGAGCTGATGATGCGGCTCGACAGCATGCATCCGGGCGAGCGCGGCGACGGCATGCCCTTCAGCGGCGATGACCCCATCACGCTGCAAGAGGCCATGAAGCTGATGGGCGACATGAAGGGGCTGGAGGACCTGGAGCAGGAACTCATCGAGTCTGCCCGCACGAACAACCCCGATGCGATCGACCCAGACAAGATCGAGCACCTGCTGGGCGAGGAGGCGCGGCGCATTGCCGAAGAGTTGCAGGACTTCCAGCGCATGCTGGAGGAGGCGGGCCTGATCCGCCGCAAGGGCAAGGGCTGGGAACTGACCCCACGCGCCATGCGCCACATCGCCGAACGGGCGCTCGACGACATCTTCGGGCGCATCGACCGCGGCCTCACCGGCGAGCACACGCTGAGCCGCCACGGCTGGGGCATCGAGCGACTGGAGGAGACCAAGCCCTACGTGTTCGGCGATGCCTTCCAGGTGGACGTGCAGGGTACCGTGCGGAACGCGCTGCGGCGCGACGGCGGCGGCACCCCCATCCACCTTGGCGTCGACGACTTCGAGGTCTACCGGTCGGCCTCCATCAACCAGTGCTCCACGGTGATTCTGCTGGACATGAGCTACAGCATGCTGCGCAACGGCCGCTTTTTGGCCGGCCGCAAGGTGGCCATGGCGCTCGACAGCCTGATCCGCAGCAAGTTCCCCCGCGACGTGCTGAAGATCGCCGCCTTCTCCTACTTCGTGCTGCCGCTGAAGAAGGACCAGCTGCTGGAGACCGACTGGATCGATCCCGGCGGCACCGACTTCCCGGAGGCGCTGCGGGTGGGCCGCCAGATGCTGAGCGGCTACAAAGAGGGCACCAAGCAGATCATTCTGATCACCGACGGCGAGCCGCACGCCAACTCCTTCGGCTACGACATGGGTCGCTATAACCAGGGCTGGAGCATGCGGGAGGCCATGGAGGAGACGCTGCGGGAGATCCGGCGCTGCACCAAAGACCGCATTGTGGTCAACACCTTCATGCTCGACACCGAGCCGGTGATGACCAGCTTTATCAAGGCCATGGCCCGGCTCAACAACGGCCGCATCTTCTTCGCCGACCCCGGCGAGCTGGGCGATTACCTCATCGTGGACTACATGAAGAACCGCCGGCGCAGCGCCTAGCCTCGCCGCTCACCGCAAAGGAGTCACCGTTATGGGTACCCACAAGTCGCCACATGCCGCTGCCAGTCGCCGAACCTCGCCCCAGGGCGCCCCGGCCCACGCCACCGACGCGGAGTCAGTTCAGGCCTACCAGCACCCCGCCGTTAGCCTCTCGCTGACGCGGGGGTTGTCGCCCCACACCATTGCGCATGTACAACGCGCCGCGGGCAACCAGGCGGTGCTGCGTATGCTCAGCCAGCCCACGCCTGCGCCCGTGCAGCGCACCGGCGTGGGCACCATTCAGCGTGAGTACGACCCGTCAGCCAAGCAAACGAATGAGTTGAAGGGCGCCCTGGCCGGTTGGGTGAGGGGGTACAAGAAGAGCGGCGGTGAAACCGTTGCCGATCTTGCGAAAGACATCGCCGCCTACTGCGACAACCACGCCCAGGCAATGGTGATCATTGGGAAAATGACCTTCGAGCAGTGGGACGCGGTGAGCGGCAAGATGACGGCCGAGGCGCTGGAGAACCAACTGCTGGGCCTTGGCGAGGAGAAGCCCAAGGTTGTGGAGAAGGCCAAGGACCCGCTCGACACCGTGCGCCAGAAGATCAAGGCCAAGGGCTGGGACCTCAAGCTGTTCGGCGTCGATGACCTCACGCAAATCGATACCAACAAGGGCGCAGACGGTTGGGAGAAGGCGCTGGGCGACACCTATCAGCGGCTGCTGGAAGCCAAGCAGAACGCCGACCTGCACGACAAGTTGGTGCTGGAGTACGGGCCGACCAAAACCGCCGGTGACCTGGTGTTCACCAACGGCATTCTGGCCGCCGTCTGGAACTTGGGTCACCTCATCGCCACCTCGCCAACGGCCAACATCAACACCACTATTGGCGGCGAGTATCCTGACGCCACTATCCTGGCGGCCGCCAATATCTGGCAGGCCTCGCCCCAAATTGGGTTGGTTACCGGGCTCCACGTTCCCGGTGGTAACGGCGCCGGTCGCATCCAAGACAAGTCGACCCGGCCCGTTAAGCCCGATCTCACTCGTGGCCGCCAGTGCGACTTCATCTCGTTCTGGAAGGGCAACAAAATCAACGTGCACGTGAACTCGGACGTGCACCACTAGGGGTGCGGCGTACGTACAGTGACGTTCGACGAAGGCGGGAGAGTCCAGAGAGGGCGGCAGCCCTTGGCGCCTGCCCTGAGCAATGTCGAAGGGGCGGGGGTGCTCGAGGGGGAACCCCCTCGACTCCTAAAAAGTTCCATGGGTGGGCGGAGGGAACCATCGCGCTCATCCGAAGGCCGCGAGCCGAGCCACCTCATACTACGTGCGTCACACCACTAGTGGGTGCACGACGCTTGCACACTGACGCTGACTTTGACGTTCGGCCCTCTTTGCACCGCAGCGCTGAAGTCGACCCAGCGGGTGATGCCCCTTCGGCAGGCTCAGGACATGCTTCGACGGCGCTCAGGCAACACCCTCCGGCGATACGTGCGGTGGCCGCGTAGCTGTTCGTTGAGCCCTGTCGAAACGACCAGCGGTGGGGTCGCCGGCGTGTGTTGGGAATTCTAGGAGTCTAGAGAGGCAGCTTCATGAGTGAACCGGTGTTGCAGGGTAAAGTCGCCATTGTGACCGGGGCCGGCAGCCCCATCGGCTTGGGGCGGGCCATGACGCTGGCGTTGGTGCGAGCCGGCGCGCGCGTGGCCATGCTCGACTTCAACCCCGAGACGTTGGCGGCGACTGCGGCCGAGATGCGCGCTGTCGGCGGGCCCGACTGCGTGCTGCCGATCCTCACCGACGTGTCGGACCCGGCGGCGTGCGAAGCTGCGGTGCAGCGGACCATCGCCGAGCTGGGCGGCCTGCACGTGCTGGTGAACAACGCTGGCACCGTGCCGCGCAACCTGGGCTATGCGGCCGGCAACGCCCAGCCCTTCTGGGAGCTGAACCCCGAGGCCTGGGCCAAGGTGGTGGCCATCAACCTGAGCGGCAACTTCTACATGGCGCGGGCCGTCGCGCCTCACCTCATCGCCCAGGGCTGGGGCCGCATCGTCGGTGTCACCACCAGCCTCGACACCATGTACCGCCGGGGGCAGGCGCCCTACGGCCCCGCCAAGGCCGGCCACGAGGCGTTCATCGCCCTGATGGCGCAAGACCTGGAGGGCACCGGGGTGACCGCCAACGTGCTGACGCCGGGCGGGGCCAGCAACACCAACCTGCTGCCGGCCAACATGCCCAACCGCGAGCGCCTGATCGCGCCCGAGGTGATGCAGGCGCCGGTGGTCTGGCTCGCCTCCGACGCCTCGGACGGCTTCAGCGGCCAGCGGATCGTCGGCTACTTCTGGGACGAGGCGCTGCCGCTGGAGCAGCGCCTGGCCAAGGCCGCCGCTCCCGCCGCATGGCCACAGCTCGGCCGCCAAGCCGTGGTGCCCGCGCCCACCTTCTAGCCCAACCGAGCTGTGGGCGAAGCCTCGCAGCACTCCAGCCTAGAGCGCGTTACGAGCGCCGCACCTCGCTGGCGACCCGCGATAGTCCTGTCATGCTGACGCAAGGAAGCATCCCCCGCTACGCGCCTTGGTCATAGCGACGCTCTTCAAGCCGGTCGCCAACGCTTTCCCTACCCTCTGCCACTCCCCTTGCATGATGTAGAACTAATGTTCTATTCTCTCCCCATCGCAGACGCGGCTGAGGGTGCGGGACCCTCCGGCGCCGGCGACCGTGGCAGCGGCAATGCTGCCGGGGAGGTGCCATGGCAGACTTCTGGCAGGGGACGCTGGCAGGCGCATGCGTCGCCACCGCAGTCAGCGGCGGCGGCAACGGCCTGTACTTCGGCATGCTGGCCGCGGGCACGCGGCTGCCGGCGCGCCGTTTGGGGGCCCGGCTGCTGGCTGCGGTCAACACCGCTGCCGCGCTCCACGCAGGCCTGCAGGTCATCAGCCTGGTGGGCGGCGAGCCCGTGAGCCTGGGTGCGGCGTTGACCGTCCAAGCGCTGGCCGCAGCGGGCGCGCTGGGCACCAGCGCCGTGATTCTGCGGCGGCGGCTGCAGGGAAACGGCGGTGGCCTATGACCGGCCGTCGCTCACGGCTGGAGCGCGCCATCGCGGCCGAGCAGTGGGAGTTGGTCGCCCTCGCGCTGGTGTTGGGCGCACTCCAAACGCTGCGGTCGCTGCCGCCCGAGGCACTGGCAACACTGGTGGACATTGCCGGAGGTGACCATGACCGCTGACCCCGCGCTCAAGACACCGCGACCATCCAACAACTTCTACCTGCACCCCTGGGTCAATGCGGAGGCCGCGCTGCGGGCCCTGCGCAAGATGCAGGGCGTCGATGACGAAATCGAGCTGTTGCGGATGCAACTCAAGCGTTGGCTGACCGACAACCCCAACGATCTCGTGATGTTGCTGCCGGTCATCAAGCTCATCGTGCACGCCGTCGCCACCCGGCACAAGATTACCGGCCCGGCGCGCCAGGCGCTCTACGAGAACGTGGCAGCGGTGCTGGCCAGCGTCGGTCGCGATCTCCTGGGCGACGACGACCCCAGTGCGAGCCAGGAGGCCACTCCCGCCGAGAGCCCCAGCGTATGAGCCGGCCCTTCGTGCGCGGCGGGCGGGCCACGCCGTTACCGCAACTCCGCCCGTACCAGCTTGAGATTGGCCGCGCGGTGTTCGAGAGCGTGCGCCATCGCCGGGGGCTGACGTTCACGGTGGAGATCGCTCGCCAAGGTGGCAAGAACGAACTCTCGGCCCAGCTCGAACTGCTGCTGCTGACGCTGCACATGGTGCGGGGCGGCAGCAGCGTGAAGTGCGCGCCGACCTTTGTGCCGCAGGCGGCCATCAGCATCGACCGGCTGAAGGCGCGCCTGCGGGACGCCGGGTACGACGGCCACTGGCACACCCGGCACGGCGCAGTCATCGAACTGGGGCGGGCGCGCCAGGCGTTCTACAGCGCCGACGGCGCCGCCAATGTGGTGGGCGCGACCGCCAGCCTGCTGCTGGAGGTGGACGAGGCGCAGGATGTCGATGCCGAGGTCTATCAGAAGAGCTTCCGGCCCATGGGGGCCAGCGGCAACGCCACCACGGTGCTGTGGGGCACCCCCTGGCACGGCGAGACGCTGTTGGAACAGCAGAAGCAGGTGAACCTGGCGCTGGAGCGGGAGGACGGCGTGCGGCGGCACTTCCGGTTCGATTGGCGGGCCGTGGCTGCCAGCAACTGGCACTACGCCCGCTACGTCGAGGCCGAGGCCCAGCGGTTGGGCGAAGACCACCCGCTGTTCCGCACCCAGTACCTGCTGGAGCCGCTGACCGGCGGACGCGGGTTTCTTTCGCCACAGCAACGGGCTTGGTTGCAGGGCGAGCACGCGCGCGCTCACCTGGCGGCGCCCGGCGTCGTGCATGTCGCGGGCATTGATATCGCCGGCGAGGCCGCGGGCGGGGACGCTGAATCGGCCGACCACGCCGTGCGAGGCAACCAGCCGCAACGCGACTCCACCGTGGTGACCGTAGCCGCGCTGGACTACGCCGCGACCGAGCCGCTCAGCCCCGACCCGGTGATCCGTGTCGTCGATCACGTGTGGTGGACCGGGCGCAGCCACGCCTCGCTGGTGCCCGACCTGGCGGCTCTACTGCGCGACACCTGGGGCTGCCGCTCCATCGTGGTCGATGCCACTGGGCTGGGCCAGGGGGTGGCCAGCATGCTGGCCCGCCTGCTGGGGCCGCGGGTGCAACCCTTTGTGTTCACGGCCGAGAGCAAGAGCCGGCTGGGATTCGGCCTGTTGGGCGCCGTGAACGGCAACCGGCTCAAGCTCTACGGCAACGACGAGTCTACCGAGTGGCGGGAGTGCTGGCGCCAGATCGACCGGACCCAGCTCGCCTACCGGCCCAACCGGCAGATGAACTTTTTCGTACCAGAGAAGGAGGGACATGACGACTTTGTGATGAGCCTGGCCCTGGCCGTGGAGGCCGCACGCGCGTACACGCCCCGAAGCGCAAGAGGACGACTGAGAACTGATGAGTATGTGGGGTACACAACATGATTGAGCTACAGCACGCACCAACCAAACCTCGGGTTCGACGGGCCGACCGGGTGCCCGAGGACATTCACTACCGCGATACCGGCTGTCATCTGTCGCCCTCCTGCCTGAGCTGCATGCTGGAGCGCTGCATTTACGACGAGCCGGAGGGCGGGCACATCCATCGCCGCTGGGCGCGTGACCAGGAGATTTACCTTCTCTATCGTCAGCATCCCAGCGATATCGGTGAACTGGCGTTGCGTTTCGGCGTCAGCCGCCGTACCGTCCACCGGGCCGTCGCTCGCCTACGCGCCGCCGCACCAAGCGGTCGGTCGTAGGCCCACCCCAAAGGAGAACGCCGTGTCCCAATCCCTCCCGCTACCGCAGCAACTCCCGCGGCGCGACACCGATCGTCTGGCGCGCTACCGCCAATACCTCGGGTTTTACCGCGGCGCGCAGTGGGCCACCACGCCACGCCGCCGCGAACGCCGCCTAACCTTCAACTACGCCAAGACGGTTGTGGAGAAGACCACCAGTTACCTGATGGCCGAGATGTCGATGAGTGCCGAGCCGCTGGCGGGCCACCCAGGCGCCGAGACCCGCGCCCGTGCCGCCGAAGTGGCGCTGGACCGCGTGGCGGACGACAACGACCTCGCGCAGCTCGACTTCGACACCGAACTCGACTGCGCGGTCACCGGCGACGGCTGCTACAAAGTCACCTGGGACAGCGATGCCGGCGCAGTCCGGGTTACCGCGCCCGATGTGCAGGGCGTGTACGCCTGGTGGAGCGGCGACGATCCCAGTGCGGTGTGGCGGGTGGCCAGCCGCTACACGCTGCCCGCCGAGGAGGTGGAGGCGCTCTACGGGTCGAGCGCCGTTGCGGCCCAGGCGTCCCGTCGCGGTGGCGCGCCCGCCGATGTCAGCGTCACCGAGGTGTGGACCGCCGGCCAGTTCGAGCTGTGGCTGGGCAATCGCCTGCAGCAGCGCAAGGAAAACCCCTACGGGTTCATCCCGTTCGTGCTGTTCCCCAACCTGCGAGAACCCAAGCAGTTCTGGGGAGCCAGCGACTTAACCCCGCTGCTGGAGCCGGCGCGGGAACTGAACCGGGCGCTCACCCAGCTCTCGGCCATCCTGGAGCTATCGGGCAACCCCATCGCCGTCCTCGAGAACGTGGAGAACGCCGAGGACATTGCCGTGCTGCCGGGCGCGGTGTGGGAGCTGCCGGAACGCGCCCGAGCCTACCTGCTGGACCTGTTGCAGGGCGGTGGCGTGCAACTGCACCTTGGCTACATCGATCTGCTGTACCGTACGTTGCACGACCTCACCGAGACGCCGCGCACCAGCTTCGGCGAGAACCGGCAGGCGCTCTCGGGTGTGGCGTTGGAGATGGAACTGCACCCGCTGCTGCAGAAGGTGAAGCGCAAGCGGCTCATTCGCAGCACGGTCTACCGCCGGCGCGCCCAGATGATTCTGCGGTTGCTGGAGCGGCAGACCGGCGCCGCTTTCGGCGACCTCCGCATCACCACCCAGTGGGGCGGCGTGCTGCCGCAAGACCGCACCCGCCTGGTGGCCGACGAAACGGCGCTGGTGGCCGCAGGCGTTCACAGCCGTCGTACCGCCGCTGCACTGCTGGGCGTCGCCGACCCCGCCGCCGAATGGGCCCGCTGGCGGCAAGAGGCGGGGGAAGCGCAGGAGCGCAGGGAGCCATAGGCGCTGAACACGCTCGACAGAGGGCCATCCATATGAAATGGCGATAATGTAACGCGACTGTAATAGACATATGCTATACATGAGCCCGGCCGAGCCGTATGATGGCATGCATCCACAACCGCGCAGACGTGCAAAGGAGGCAGCGAGATGACGGAAGCAACGCACCGGACCTACCTGACGCAGGAGGCCGGCCTAACGGCGATGCTGCATCGCATGGAACGCCTGCCATCCTACCGGCCGGCGAGGTTCCAGCCGGGCGGCGCCGCCCTGACCCAGGCCGCCGAGTATCTGGCGGACCATCGCGAGGCCACCCGCGAACTGGCAACGGAGGGTGACAGTTAGCGGCGTCCGACGCCTCAGCGGCGCGGGCACTTCGGTGGTGCAGGCCTGCTTCGTCCGTGCCATTAAGGTGGGGATACCCGAGCGGCGTGCAGAGGTAACGCGCCGGTAGGGGCGCAATTCATTGCGCCTTAGCCAGAGGTTCCGGCGAAGAAAGACCTCGGCCTCTCAGATGACACCGATGCCCGGTCTTCCCCAGGCGCGGGTAAGGCGTCATGAATGCCGCCCCTACCTGGCGGCGCCGCTTCCGTCGCGTGCGCACGCCCGCGAACGCTCCTGACCCCGACCAGCCAGCTCCGCCAACCGTGCTGCGTGGCTTTAGCCCGCAGGACCGCACTACCCCGCGGGGCTAAGGCGTCATGAATGCCGCCCCTACCTGGCGGCTGGCGGCCCGCGGTAGCGAAAGGCACCGATCTGCAGATGAGTGCTCAGAGTTGAGGGGACATGTCATTCCGAGCCACGCGAGGAATCCCTTAGCGCCGGGTGGTGACAACTATCCGGGAACGAAGGGAAGCCTCCTTAGGTCGCCATGACACGGGGTACACACCCCCAGCACCCGAAGTCTAAGCACTCACATCTGCAAGGCGAACCAATCTCGCCGCATCCGCGTCCAGCTATCATGAAATGGTGTCCCTACACCACGCCGCTCCCTGCCCTGCCCCCGCCCTATCGCCTCGTAAGGGCGCACGCTAACTATGTGGCGCTACTGGCTCTTCCGGATCGCCGCCTGGCTGGTGCAGCACCTGCCGGTCACCGTGTGCTACGGCGCGGCCTGGCTCGGGGGATGGCTCGGCTACCGCTTGGCTGCGGGCGCCCGCACGGCCATCACCGCTAACCTGCGCCACGTGCTGGGCCCCGATGCCAGTGAGGCGGCGCTACGGCGTGCCGCGCTGGGTGCGTTCCGGACATCGGCGTACAACTACATCGACATGTTCCGGATTCCCCTGGTGTCGCCCGACGAACTGCTGAAGCGCACCACCGTGCATCACCCGGAGCGGATACAGGACGCCTTCAGGGCCGGCAACGGTGTCATCGTATGCACCGTGCACTTCGGCAACTTCGACCTGCTGGTCCAGGCATCGCAAGCGTACAATATCCCTGTACTGGCCTTGGTGGAGCAGTTGCAGCCCCAGGCGCTGTTTGATTTTGTGGTGGGTCTCAGAAGCCGGCATGGCTTGCGGTTGGTGCCGGTCGCCCCCCGGGCGCTCCGAGAGGTGATTCGCACCCTGCGGGCCGGTGGCGTGCTGGCCACGACGGCCGATCGAGACGTGACCGGGAGCGGGCTGCCCACCAGGTTCTTCGACGCGGACGCGAACCTGCCCTCTGGGCCGGTGGATTTGGCGGTGGCCACCGGCGCTGCACTCATCCCCACCTTCGGGGTGCGCCTCCCTGGACGACGCTACGAGATTTTCTTCGACGAGCCGTTGCAGTTACGGCGCGAGCCAGGGCCCGACGCATCGGCCTATAATAGGCGTCTGCTCATTGCGGCGGCCGAGCGCATGATAGCCCGCCATCCTGAGCAATGGATCGTGTTCACGCCCATCTGGCAGCAAGACGTCGCATCGCCTCCAGAAACCAGGTAACCCATGGGACTCGCTGACCTGCACACCCATACCAGCTTCACCGACGGCATGATGGACGTCCGCCAGTTGATGGACCACGCCCAGGAGCACACGGCGCTCGACGTGCTGGCGGTGACCGATCACGATGACTTGCAGGCCGGCTACGTGGCCCGCGACCTCGCGGCGCGCCACCCCTACCGTTTCGAGGTCATCGTGGGATGCGAGATCACCACGCTCCAGGGCCACGTTCTAGCACTCTTCATCGAGGAACCCATCGCCCGCCTGCAGTCCATCGAGCACACCCTCGAGGCGATACACAAGCAGGGCGGGCTGGCCATCGCCCCCCACCCGCTGAGCTGGCTCACCTTCAGCGTCGGCGAGTCGACCCTGCGGCGTATCGCGGCCGGCGCCCGGGCCGGGGTGTACTTCGACGGCATCGAGACCGGGAACCCCACCGTGGCCGCGAAGGTGCGGCACCAGCGGGTGCTGCAACTCAACGCCGAGCTGCTGCATCTGCCCGAGATCGGCGCGAGCGATGCCCACTTCCTGCCCGCAGTCGCGGCGGGTGTCACCGCGTTCGCTGGCAGCACAGCCGCCGAACTGCGGGAGGCCATCGCCGCCAAGACCACCGTCGCCTCGGCCCCCGGCGTGAGCCTGCGGGAGATCGGCTACGGCAACCTGGTGCGGCAGCAGGTACAGAGCCTGGTGGTGGCGCCCTCACGCAGCGTGGGTCGCGAAGTGCGGAAGGCCATCGACCGTGTGCGGGCTTCCGGGAGCGGCGCCGCTTGAAGATAGCCCTCGTCTCGCCCTACGACTACGCCTACCCCGGTGGCGTGGCCAACCACATCCGCCACCTGCACGAGCACTTCACCGAGGCCGGCCACGATGTGCGGGTCATTACCCCCAGCTCGCTGCCCGAAGAGGGCTTGGACAGCCCCAACATCATCGTGTGCGGCCGGCCGTTCTCGGTGCCCGCCAACGGCTCCATCGCCCGCATTGCGCTCTCGCTGCGCCTCTCCAAGCGGGTGAAGCAGGTGCTGGCCGAGGAGCAGTTCGACGTGATCCACCTCCACGAACCGCTGGTGCCCACGCTGCCCATCACCGTGCTGCGGTTCTCCACTGCCACCAACGTGGCCACCTTCCACGCGGCCCACGACCGTAGCCTCCCCTACATGTACACCTGGCGCATCCTGAAGCGCTGGTTCCGCAAGCTCGATGGCAAGATCGCGGTCTCCCGGGCTGCCGAAGCCTTCGTAAGTCAGTATTTCCCCGGCTACTACAACATCATCCCCAACGGCATCGACCTCGACCGGTTCCGCCCCGACCTGGAGCCCCTGCCGGAGTTCTGCGATGGCAAACTCAACATCCTGTTCGTGGGCCGGTTCGAGAAGCGCAAGGGCCTGCGGTTCCTGGTGCGCGCCTACGCCCGCATCAAGGCCGAAATGCCCAACACACGCCTGGTGATTGTGGGCCCCGATGGCGGCGCCAAGGCTGCCTACCAAAAGTCGATTCAGCGTGCCGGGCTGGAGGACGTGGTGTTCACCGGCTTTGTGCCCGACAACATCCTGCCGCGCTACTACCGCAGTGCCCACGTGTTCTGCGCCCCCAACACCGGCCAAGAAAGCCAGGGGATAATCCTGCTGGAGGCGCTGGCCTGCGGCACGCCGGTGGTCGCCTCCAACATCGACGGGTTTGCCACCGTCATCACCCATGGCGAAGAGGGCCTGCTGGTGCCGCCGCAGGACGCCGAGAAGCTCTCTCTGGCGCTGGTGCACCTGCTGGCCGACGCCGGCCTACGCGAGCGGTTGGCCGCCCAGGGCATGCTCACCGCGCAGCGGTACACCTGGAAACGCGTGGCGGCACAGGTGCTCAGCTACTACGAACGGCTGCATCAGGCCAAGCTAACCTCTGGCCCCGCCAAACCCCGTCCCAGCCGGCTGAAACGGCTCACCAGCATGTTGCCGGGCCTGCGCGGCCGCCGCAACGCCGCCGACGTGAAGCCGTAGCATGCATCCGGCGTTTCGCAACCGCTTCCCCCGCCATTGGCTCGATTTCGTCGTGCGGGCGCTCGCCCGCGCCGGCGTCACCCCCAACGCCATCTCGTGGGTCGGGTTCCTGTTCGCCGTGGCCTCGGGCGTGCTGGCCGGTTCGGGCCTGCTGATGTGGGGCGGCGCCGTCAGTCTGCTGGGCGGCGGGCTCGACATGCTGGACGGCGCTCTCGCTCGCCAGACCGGCCGCACCACCGTCTTCGGCGCCCTGCTGGACTCCTCCTTAGACCGCTACGACGAGGCGGTACTGCTGATCGGCGTGTGTTACTGGGGCGCAGTGAACAGCGACAACACCCTGGTGCTGCTGTGCATGCTGGCCCTGGTGGGCTCGCTGATGGTCAGCTACGTGAAGGCCCGCGCCGAGGGGCTCGGCCTTACCTGCGACGTCGGCATGTTCGCCCGCCCCGAGCGTGTGGTGGTGATGGGCCTGGGGCTGATGGTGGGCCTGCATCTGTGGGCGGTCGCGCTGGTGGCGGTCGTCGCCAACATCACGGCGATGCAGCGCCTGCTGCACGTGTACCGGCAGACCGGCGGCGCGTAGGGCCCGCGCCGGCGAAGACGGATGACCCGCTCCGAGAAAGATGTTCGTCCCGAGGGCACGGGCCGCCGAGTAGCCGGTCTCGGTAGACTGCGAGCCCAGGGTTACGTCGGATTGTCAGCGACCGACTTCGTAAACACCAGCTTATCGTCGCCCACAGCGTAGAAGTTCCTGATTGTCGCCTCGTGCGCGAATCCACTTTTCGCGTAGAACGCCCTGGCTGGCGCAAACGCCGGCAGCCCCGACGTTTCGACGATGAGCAGTCTTGCAGCTCGACTTCGTAATTCCGCTTCAACCCCCGCAACGAGGGCTGAGCCGAGGCCCGTACGATGACGGTCTTCTCGGGTCCACAAGAGCAACAGGTTCCAGGTGCCGTTCGCGACCGCCTCAGGTGCGCAGTACGCGACGCCGACCGGAGCTCCGTCATCGGCGGTGAGCCAGAATCCGTCTCCCGCGCCCGACAGGTGCTGCTCGAGAACGTCGCGAACGTACGCGACGCCTTCAGCATCGAACTGGCCGCTGCGCTCAAGGATCCCGACTATCGCTTGGATATCGGTGTCTCTCGTTGTTCGTATCACGCTTGATCCACTCTACTTAGAACTGGCCTATCCGCCCAACCTCGTTACAGGTGGAGAGCTCATCGCCGATCCTTCGATAACGGATCCAACCGGAGGCGATGTCGGATGGGATTGAACCGAACCGGGTGCGGTCGTCGCCAACATCACGGCGATGCAGCGCCTGCTGCACGTCTACCGGCAGACCGGCGGGGTGTAGGGCCCGCGCTGGTCGTGGTAACGACAGCCCACGAAGCGGAGCCCCTCTTGTCAGTGTCGTCGGCAATTGGCCGATCAGTGATTGCTTGGACACTGTGGTTCATGCTCAACAAGTACACCACATACTGGTTCAGGCTCACACCCTCCCGCTCGGCGCCTTCGGCCAGCGAGCGGTGCAGAGACTTGGGTACCCGCAGGTTGAACCGGCCGCTGTGCTCCTCGGGGTAACTCGGCATGGGAATGTCATTGCCGCGCTCGTACTCGGTCGTTATCCAGCCGTTCCGAGCGTCGTCGGCCATCTGGGCCACTTCTTCCAGCGTCTCACCCTGGGTCATGCACCCCGGCAGGTCGGGGAACATTGCGACGTAGCCGCCCTCAGGGTCCGCCAAGACGTTGACGGGATACTGCCGCGCAAGATAGTCCGTAAGCGGCGGTCGTTTACTCATGGTGATCCTCACGCATCAAGCCCCAATCGGTGACAGATCTCGTTCAGGATGTAGCGTTTAACCCGATGGTTGTGAACCGGCACGCTGAGCGTTCGCTCGCCCGCCTTCGTGAACTGGTGGTGGCTCCCCGCTGTCCTGGCGAGCACCCAACCCTCAAGTTCCAGAAGGCGGCGGACATCGCTGAAATCGGCCTGAACAGGCCGGGCACGAATCCGCTCGATCAGCTTCTCGTCGCGAGCCATCAGCAGTATAGTACCACATGCAGTACCAATCGAGCGACGGATGGACTACCTAAGGGGCGTTAACTTCAGCGTGAAGCCACCCGTTGTGACCCAATTGACCGATCAAGCTTCAGCGCCAGTACGTGTGCAAAACGTAGCCCAACCGCCCGCCACCCGTCAGGCAAGCGTCCAACCAGTCCGCTAACCTGAAGCTGTGCAGCAACACCAATGGCGTGTCGCCGTTAACAGCTAGCAGGGGGTAAGCATGCAACCACACCATCGGCGGGCGTTTCTGGGGCGGGGACTGGCAGCGTTGACCGCGCTGGGCCTCGGGCCGCTGCTGCACGCGGGGCCAGCGAGCGCGCTGCACCTGCCCGGCGGGCGCTACGTGGGACCCGATATGGGCGTGGTGCAGGACCGCCTGCAACAGATCGTGACTGCCTCCCGCCTGAACGTCACCGCAGCCATCCTCGACCTGAGCACCGGCGTGACCGCCGAGTCCGGCGGCGACACCTGGCGCTACCCCGGTTGCACCCTCAACATGCTGGTCATGATGAGCGTGGTGCGCGACGTGGTGAACGGCGCCTACCCCTTCGAGTATGTGGACGCCGATATTGCCTACACCATCCGCAACAGCAGCGCCGACCGGTCACTGCAGCTGCTCCGGCTCACCGGCGGTGGCGACCTCGCCCACGGTATTGAGAAGGTGAATGCCCTTGCCGCCGAACTGGGGATGACCAGCACCGTCTACGACCATGCTCCGGCGTTTGGTCACCTGTATAGCGTGGCCAACGGCCCCAACCTCACCACCGCGAACGACGCCAATCGCCTGACTGCTGCTCTCTGGAACCATGCGGTACTGCCGCCCGACTGGAGCGAGTACCTGATCGGGCGGATGACGCAGGTGAAGCCGGGGCTGAACTATCTGATACCGGCGGGCGTGCCCAAAGACGCGACTGCCATCGCCGCCCACAAGAACGGCTACTTGCAGGACAATACCGGTACCTGGGTGGAGAACGACCTCGGCATGGTGTGGAGCACCGACCCAGCCAAGCCCTACGCCTACGCCATCTCCATGTACATTCACGACATGGCCGAGGAGTTCGGGCCCAAGCTGTTCACCGGCCAGCGCATCTCAAGCCTCGCCTGGAACTGGTTCGAAGAACCCTAGCAGGACGGGCGAGCGGAGGAAGAGGGTGACGCGCACCGCTCGCCCGCTAGCGCGATACGGGCAACACGCGGACGGCCTGGTCCTGCTGCCTCGGCGCGGCGTTGGGTGGGGCGGGGCGCGGCACCCTCTCTATAATCTCTCCCTCCGAGGGCGAGATGGGTTGGGTGGCGGCGTTTTAGATGGTGGGGCGTGGAGGCGCGCCGTGGGCGGGAGCCGCACGCTGGTCACGGTGACCCATCCCTGCCAACCGCCCTCGCCCTCAGAGGGAGAGGGATCAAGGGAGAGGGTGACGCGCACCGCGTCACCCTCTAGCACGATACGGGCAACACGCCGGCGAGCTAGTCATACTGGCCTCGGCCCGGCGTTGGGGCGTAGAGGTCAACGCGAAGATCGTGAGCGAGTGGGTGTTCCCCGGCTCGCTGACTGGAAGCTGGAGTCACGTGCAGAACATCAAGGCCGCTCGTTAGCGCGAACAGGAGCATCATCAGTGACAGAGCCCAACCTCGATAGGTATGAAGTATTCGCCGTCCGCTATGCCACCCGCATGGCCCCAGCGCACGACTGGTTCATCGGCGCCAGCGCTGACGAGCCTGACCGCCGCATGGACTACTTTGCGTGGGTGGTGCGCAACAGCAGCCGCACCATCGTGCTCGATACGGGCTTCAACGCCGAGGTCGCGGCCAAGCGCGGGCGCGACTACCTGCGCTCGCCGGTCGACGGCATCCGTGCGCTCGGCATCGATCCCGCCAAAGTGGAACAGGTGGTGCTGAGCCACATGCACTGGGACCACGTGGGAAACACCACGCAGTTTCCCAACGCCACCTTCTGCATTCAAGCCCGCGAGATGGCCTTTTACACCGGCGGCGCGGTGCGCCACGGCCGCTTCCGGCGCTCCATCGAGACC
Source organism: Chloroflexota bacterium (assembly GCA_964200875.1). Classification (GTDB taxonomy): domain Bacteria; phylum Chloroflexota; class Dehalococcoidia; order SHYD01; family SHYD01; genus SHYE01. Next base: position 21,573 of record CAXNDA010000004.1, read on the forward strand.
GAGGACATTGTGAACCTGGTGCGCGCCAACTACGACGGCCGGCTGCGGTTCAACGAAGGCGACGAGGAGCTGGCGCCCGGCATCAGCCTGCACTTGGTGGGCGGGCACACCATCGGCTCGCAGATCATGCGGGTCAACACGGCGCGCGGCTGGGTGGTGCTGGCCTCGGACGCCACTCATTCGTACGACGAGATCGAGCAGCAGCGGCCGTTTCCAACGCTGCACAACCTGGAAGAGATGTGCAAGGGCTGGGAGACGGTGAACCGGCTGGCCGACTCACCGGCGCACGTTATCCCCGGCCACGACGCCCTGGTGATGGAGCGCTATCCCGCCATCGGGCCCGGCGAGCCCCTCATCGTCCGGCTGGCGTGACCTCACCAGGTGCGCAGGCAAGAGGCGGCTCCCTGAAGTCGCGGTTGCGGAGTGGGCTGTTTGCTGAGCCCGTCGAAGCGACCAGCAGGGTGGGGCCACCAGGTGCTGAGGCAAGAGGCACCCCCCGAAGTCGTGGTTCCGGGGCGGGCTGTTTGCTGAGCCCGTCGAAGCGACCAGCAGGGTGGGGCCACCAGGTGCGCAGGCAATAGGCCCCCGAAGGCGTGATTCCGGGGTGGGCTGTTTGCTGAGCCCCGTCGAAGCGACCAGCAGGGTGGGGCTACCAGTTCCACAATAGCCACTAGGGGTGCCGGGTGCCCGCAGCCTGC
>CAXNDA010000005.1:0-18361 GCA_964200875.1 Chloroflexota bacterium
GAAGCCACTCGCCAAGCCGGCCTCAGCCAGGAGCTGCTTGGCCTTGGCGGGGTCGTACTTGAAGGGCTGGTACTCCTTCTCATAGGCCGGAGCGCCCGGCGGAATCATGCTGTAGGCAGGGATAACGGTGTCGCGCATCAGCTCCTTAGCGATGCCCTCACGGTTGATGGCCAATGAGAATGCTTGCCGCACCTTGGGGTTATCGAAGGGCGCGTTCCTGACGATGGGAACCCAATACCAGATGTGCGCCGTGGGGCCTTGCTTGATAACGAAGCCAGCATCCTTCAACTGTTGAATGGTGTCGGGGGGCGGCACCAGGATCAGGTCGGCCTCGCCGGTCCGTAGAGCAGCGACGCGGCTTGCGGCCTCGGGCAGCGGCCGGTAGATCACGCCATCAAGGTGAGGCTTGGTGCCCCAGTAGTCCTTGTTCTTCTCCAGCACGATTTTCTGACCACGCTGACGCTCGACGAACTTGAAGGGCCCGGTGCCTACCGGGTGTTCGCCCACGTCCTTGCCCCACTGTTTGATGGACGCCGGGCTGCCGATGTAGGGCGACTGCGACCCCGCCATCAGTGAGGGGAAAGACGAGTACGGCTGCTTCATCACAAACTTGACCGTCGCAGCATCAGGCGTCTCGATGCGGTCGAGGAACTGGTGCACCACGAGCTTGTTGGCCCGGAACACCGGGTCGAAGTAGGGGGATTGCGGGTCGTAGAAGCGGTCCCAGTTGAACTTCACCGAGGCGGCATCGAAGGGGGTGCCGTCGGTGAACTTCACGCCGTCACGCAGCGCAAAGCTGTAGGTCAGGCCATCCGGCGAGACCTCCCATGTTTTGGCAAGCTGCGGGATGATCTTCAGTTGCTCAGCACCGTCCTGAGTCAGGTCGTTGTTGATGAGTCCCTCGAACATTTGCCGGCGCACACGCCAGGTTACCCAACCGCCAGAGGCGTGCACATCGAGGTTGTCGGCCTCCGACTCCATGCCCCAGACCAGCGTGCCGCCGGGCTTGGGGCTGCCGTCGCCACCTCCCGTTGCTCCTCCGCTGTCACCTGGGCTGCTGGGTGCGCTGCAGGCGGCGGCGCCCAATGCTATCAACGCGGTGGCGGCGGCAAAGTACCGCGGCCGGAACTGCTCAAACCTGGCTCGTCTTCTTGGCGTGTCCATCAGTCCTCCTTCAAAGCGGCGTGATGTCCTTATGTTGCCGGAGGCGCGTTGCATGGCCGTTACGCGTATCGGGCGAACGCACGACAATGGGCGATCGATCGCCCGGCGCTTAGGCGACGACGGTGTGAAGGGCGGGTTACGGTGGGTGTTGCGCCAGGCCGGTGGCCCAGGAGTACCTGCTGCATAGTGCCGTTGAGAGGGCAGTGGCCTTGAGACCTGCGGGCTAAAGCCACGCAGCACCATCACATCGCACTGACGGGCCTCGTCTCGGCAGGGAGCCTCACGCAGCGCTCCTTCGTCCGGCCGTACATCACGTTCAGCCGGGCTGGCGTTCGTCTAAGGCCAGAGGCTGGTTAGCGGGCGGGCGTGGGGTTGGCGGCCGCAGGTGTGGGCGCCGGACGGACGGGGCGTGGTAGCGGCGGCAACCGCTGCTCCTGCTCCTCGAGCAGGCCCTGCAGACTGACCAGCGCTGGACCGGCGGAGAGTTGTGCCAGCCGATTCTTCAGGGTGCGAATCATGTTGCGCACCCGGCGGTTCGGCTCAGCATCGCCGCTCGCTTGCGCTTGAATCGCTTGGTCAACGGCGTGCGTGAGCGTCTCGGCCACCCGTGTCACCAAACGCCGAACCATGGGGTCGGGCCGGTTCGCGCGGAAAGCGTTAATGAAATCGCTGAGCTGCTGGGGAATCTGCCGCAGGCGTACGTCGAGCTTCTCCGCCTCCGAGGAGGCCGTGGCCACGTTGACCTGCTCGATCGTGGTCTTAACGGCATAGAGCGGGCTATCGGGAAGGCTGCCCTCCGACGCCTGTACAGCGCCGACACCGGCGCCGGTGCCTGCCAGCACCAGCAGGACAAGGATAGCCGCTGCCATCGGACGGCCAAGCGCCCGCGGCCGCAGAAAGACGCCGAACCCCAGCCAGGCGCGCTGCTGCTGGCTGCGGGCAGCCATCGCCCCCCACAAACGGTCCTCGAGCCGGCTTACGTATCCTGGTTCGGGCACTCGAACGGCCTGCCCCAGCCGATAGACCGTGGCAAGCGCATGGCGCAACTCCGCCCGCAGCGGTTCGGGATACTCGGCGACGCACTCATCACTGGTGGCGCCCGCCGCCATCCTGGCCAAGCACGCGTCAAGCTCGGTCTCGAAGGCTGACCGATCCGATCGATGCGTGTTCATGCGTTGTCAGCTCCGAGAAGCCGCGCCAAGCTGGCCAAAGCCCGATGGTGGAGTTGGTTCACCGCATTCACCTTCTTGCCCACCTGGCGCGCCGTCTGGTCATTACTGAACTCCAGCACGTACTTGCACAGCAGCACCTCGCGCTGCTCCGGCGTCAGCCTCTGCAGCGCGTTGCGCACCTGCTCGCGGTCGGCTTCCCGCTCAAGCAGGTCCTGTGGGGCTGCTGCCCCGTCGATGACGGCCGCGGTGTCTGGCAGCGGCTCCACCGGACGCCGGTAGCGCTGCCGCAGCAAGTCGGCCGTCTTGTGACGGGCTATCTGATAGAGCCAGGCGTAGAGGCCCGCCTCGTTGGTCGCTTTCAGCGCCGCCAGCCCCCCAACCGCTGCCATATACACCTCTTGGGTCACCTCTTCAGCGTCATCGACGGTTGGCACGCGCAACGACACATAGCGATAGACGCCGCGCACCGTCAGGCGGTATAGGTCCGCGAAAGCGTCCTCATCGTTCGCCTTGGCCCGTTGAATGGCACTCGCCACGTCGGTGACCACTTGGTGCAAGACGTCTCGCTCTCCTGTTCCTATCAGCTTAGTCGCTCGCGGACCATTGCAATGTACGGGCGCCGGGAGGGGAATTGGCCTTAACCAGTTACGCGGACAGTGTCGTGCCGAGGTAACGAGGCATCTGGTGGGGCGGGGCTGCGGCTTGGTGAACCACCAACACCTGGCACTTCGGGGTCCCGCCGTGGTCCGCCCCTCCACCCCAGATGCTTCCTTGCGTCAGCATGACCAGTTACGCGGACAGTGTCATGCTGAGGCGACGGGGCATCTGGTGACGCGTATACTCGTGGCGTGCTGGCACTCTTCGCTCGAATCACACTTGTCGCGGCGCTCTTGGTCTTACCGGGGTGCGGCATCCCCACGGCCAGCGACCTGGACGGCGCAGAGCCGGCGGCGTTGGTGGTAAGAGTGGTCGATGGCGACACCATCCAAGTACGGCTCAGCGGGAAGGAAGTCACGGTACGCTACATCGGCATCAACACGCCGGAGTCGGTTGACCCGCGCCGGCCCGCCGAGCGCTTCGGAAAAGAGGCGGCCGACCGCAACCGGCAGCTGGTCCAGGGGAAGCTCGTTCAGCTCGAGCGAGACGTCTCGGAGACCGACCGGTTCGGGCGCCTGCTGCGCTACGTTTGGCTGGACGGCACGCTGGTCAACGCCGTCCTGGTGCAGGAGGGCTACGCGCGAGCGGTGAGCTATCCCCCCGACGTGAAGTACCAGGAGCGGCTGCGGGAAGCTGAACGCTACGCACGAGCGAGTAAGCGGGGGCTGTGGGGTGCGGAGTGACGTGAAGAGGCAGGGGGAAGAGGCCCGATCCGTCACCGCCGCTACTACTTACTTAAGGGTTACCGTTGCCGATCGCGATGCAGGCTAGGCGGCTGCTTCGCCGCTACCCTGCTTGGGCCGCCTGAACACGTAGTAGGCATTCTCTTGCCGCAGGTGGTGGATACCCACCAACTCCCAGCCTTCTGCGCCTAAAACGTCCAGGTATTTTCGGACAAACCCGGAGCGGTGCTCTTCAGGCTTGCGGACGTACTCCGCACCCTCTGACGAGATCCGTCCCCGGAAGTCCACGTAGCAGACCTTGTGTTCCCACGTTTGGTTCATGAAACCGCCTCCTTGTGGCGATGGCAGTGAACCGGACCACCTGTACCCAGGCCCCGCCTGTTGAACACGAGCGGGAGGCCTCTTCCCCACATCTATGGTACGAGCTAGCCCGGTGCCTGCGTCAAGCGCACCCGCCTACCGGGGGACGCGCCATGAACCGGTCTCAGGATGACCAGGCTCGCGCCCCAGGCTGCGCCTTAGCTGTTGGGGCCAGAGGTTGAATGGCTTATCTGGTTCTGCCAAGCGTGGAGCCCGCCCACTAACGCGCCGGCATCGTAGCCACGTTGCCTCAAATAGTGCGCCACACGGACGCTGGTTCCTTCGGCCGGTCAGGTGCAGTAGGCAACTACCGCCCGAGGAGTCTCTTGGGCGGCCGCCCACTCCTCAATGCGGTCCGGCTGCACGCGGACGTCCCCTGCAATGCGCGACGGATCCGCGTCGTACGCTGCGCGGGACCGCACATCCAACACGACGGGTGGGTTAGGACCAGCCAATCGGTCGGCGAGAGCCGCGGCGCTGACTCGTGGCACGGTGTCCGCATGTTGGTCGAACAAGCCCTCGGCCGTGCCGTCACGCTCCTCAGGCAGCACCTCGGCGGCTGCCCGGCGGCCGTACCACGCGGCAAGGGGCGTGGCGGATACGCCGTGAGCTATCACCGACAGGCACACCACCACACCCACTATCGCCATGAGGTGGTCGTTGCCCGGCACGGCTTGGATGACCAGCAGTACCAACAGCAGCGAGTTCAGCCCCCTAGGCCCGAACCAGCCGATGAATAAGCGAGCGCTGTTACTCATGCGCGCTCCCAGCAGCACCAACCCCATACTCACCGGCCGCACCACCGCCAGAGACATCACAGCGAGCGCCGCGCCGGGCAGCAACAACTCCGGGCCGAGCATCACCGACAGCAGCGCCCCGAACAGCACGAACGAAAGCAACATGAACATCTCGGCGGTGACCTCACCGTACTCCATGAAGCAGTCGCACAAGCGCACGTTGAGCACGGCGACGGCTAAGCCGCCGAAGAACGCCGCCAGAAAGCCATCGCCCCCCAGGAAGTCGCCGGTGAGAAACGCCGCCAGCACCAAACCCACGCCGTAGAGCGCCTGATACTCCAGGCGAATGCCGTGGCGGCGATCGACCTCACCCATGGCCCACGCTCCCACCCCGCCAATGACAAACCCAGACGCTGGAGCCACCAAGAATACTCTGCCGATGTAGCTAAGCCAGTCACCAACGTTGCCGAGTTGACCCTGCAGTAGGGCAATCACCACCAGTATCACCGGCAGCACTACCAGATCGTTCATGCCGGCTTCAACGCTCAGCACCCGGCGCACCGACCGTGGGATACGTTCGTTCCGCAGCACGTCCCGCAGCACCACAGGGTCGGTGGAGGCCAGCACCGCGCCCACCGTCAGGGCCAATAGCGGCGGCAGGCTGAAGAGTACCATCGCTAGGCCCGTGATCGCCGCGATACTGATCAGCGTCCCTGGGCCGAGGGCCAGCACCGGAGCTGTCCACGCCCGCCAACCGCCGTCAAACCGCAGTTTCACCGCGTCCAAGAACAGCACGAAGGCCAAGGTGAGCACGCCCACCGCTTCAAGAATCGGGCTGTGCAGGTCTACCGCAAGAATGCCGAAGCCACGCGGGCCGAGCGCCGCCCCGAGCAACAAGAAGAGGATGGGAAAGGAAATCGGCGCGCGCTCGACGAATCCGGAGGCGAGCGCCGCCAGAATAAGCACACCCGCAGCGAGAGACATGGCGAGGTGCGTGTCGAGCATGGTCACTCCAGGAGTGGGGTGTTTCCAGTGTAGGCGGGAGAGCCCTGGTTGGGCCACCACTACCCGTTCCCCAGGTGTCTGACGTTCTGCCCGCCCAGCCCGCCAGGTACCAGAACGTACTCAAGTGAGGTGAGCGCCGGTAGGCAGTGGGCAGGTACCAGGCACACGTCACTCGTTCGGCCCAAGGCGGTAAACTGGTGCCATGTATCTACCGGAGCACTTCACCGAACGGCGCAGCGAGGTCTTGCACGACGTTGTCCGGCGGTACGGATTCGCCACGCTGATATCGGTGGCCCAGGGCGTGCCTGAGGCGACCCACCTGCCGCTACTGCTCGATGCGAACGCCGGCGGGTTGGGCACGCTGTGGGGTCACGTGGCCCGCCCCAACACCCAATGGCAGGGGTTCGACAGCCTTGCCCAAGCTCTCGCGATCTTCAGTGGACCGCATGCCTATGTGTCGCCCCGCTGGTACACCACCGGCCCAGCCGTACCGACCTGGAACTACGTTGCAGTGCACGCCTACGGTATTCCACAGATCGTGGACGATGCATCAGAGCTGCGGGCTGGCCTGGACAGGCTTGTCGAGCAGTACGAGGGCGACGGCGACGGCGTTTATCGAGCGGACTGGACCGCGGACGGTTTCACCGCCAACCTGTCACGCGGCGTGGTGGCGTTTCGCATGCCGATAGAGAGGCTGGAGGGCAAGTTCAAGCTCAGCCAGAATCGGAGCCTGGCGGATCAGGCTGCGGTAGCAACGGTGCTGCGGGCATCGACAGAACAGAGCGAGAGAGATCTCGGGCTACTGATGGCCAGTAGGGGCCACCAGTAGCCAGCAGCCCGCCCCTGCGATAAATCTTGTATTCGCCGATCTGCGTATGAAGCTGCCAAAGCGCATGTGATCGCAGCAACCGCTCTTCGGCGCCGTACGCCCTGGCGAGCTGGCCCAACACCAGCCAGTCTGCCTCTGGCCAAGACCAGTCGAAGGTAGCGTCCAACACCTCTGGCGACGTTGGTAACCGGTAGGCGGGCGGATGGTGGGCCGGACGCCTTGCCAGGAAGTCGATCTCCCACTCGGTGCTGCCCAGCCGTTCGGTGGGCCCCATGGCTTGGGCCAACACTGCACCCGCCTGCATGGCAGTTTGGTCGGTCAGGCGAAAGGTATCCCGCGCACTCACGCTGGGCGGGCCTACCGAAACCGCGGCGACAAGAGCCACCGCCGTAGCCCAACGGTAGCGGGGCGTGTCTGGACGTATTGCCGCCAGTGCATGCATGAACGGTTGCACCAGCCAGCCCGAGAACAGCACCCCTAGCGCCGTGGCCCAGAACGCATACCGCGGCCAACCGATGGACAGAATGAAGAACAGCAGCGCTGCGGCAAACAGCATGAGCGGCAACGTGTACTGCGGATTGCGCAGTCCCGCCTTGACGGCATGCCAAGGGGCGAGCAAGACCGCCGCCGCCCATACCGGCAGCAAACCATCGGGCAACGCATAAAGCAACACCGCCGGGTTATGCAGCAACTGTGCTTCCGACCAGGCGGCAGTCTGGGGCTGGTAGCTGGTAAGCTCCTCGAATCGCAGCAGAAACTCCGGCCAGCCAATGATGGCGACCTGCAGACCGAGCCATGCGACGTTCCCGAGGGTGATTGTTGCCAGCGGCGCCACCAGCCACGGTAAGGTGCGCAGCGTGCCACGGCGCCGGTCGAAGACCCAGGTGACGGTGAGCGCCATGCCGAGAACCGGGGCTAGCGACACCTTGCACAGCGTGGCCAACGCGAAGGCAATGCTGGCGGCTATCAGGTGATGCCGAGTGAGTGTTGCGGTGCCACGCAGCCACCAGTAGGACCCCACCAGCACCCAGGCCAGGCCACCCATCTCGCCGAGGGCAGCACGATTGTAGGGGTAGAGCGCCAGCGAGAAGATGAACACCGCGAGTGCGGCTGCCGCCCGGTCGACGCTCAGGCGCAGCAGGCCGTAGGCAGCGGCCACCGCCAGCCCGCTGTAAGCCACGCTGACCAGTCGGGCCGGCATCACACCATCGCCGAAGACTGCAAAGGCTGCCGTCGCTGGCAGCAGGACGGCAGGGCCGGTAGTCAGCTCTGAAGCGAAGGGCACCGGACCGGCCAGCGTGATGGTGCCGTACAGGCCGGACGCCAGCAGGTTCCGCGGGACCTGCAGCAGCCAGCCTTCGTCGACCGAGAAGTAGGGGTTGTGATCCAGGCCCACCAAGCCGTGGAGCAGCGTGAACAGCACCAACCCTGCGATGAGGGCCCACTCGTTCCGACAACGTCTGAAGGAAAACCCCGTCCGAGATGCGCCCACCCGCCACCTGTCCCACCGATGTCGTTAGTTGTGACAGTCGGCCGGCGGGGTGGTTTTGAGAGGGCAGTGGGTACGGGTTTAGCTGTCCGTAAGTTGGAGCGGACGCATGTGCACTGAGGACACGTTCGTGGTGCGGCGGGCGTAGCGATTGCAGCCCGGCGTGCTTGGGTCCGGGGACGCCGCAACTTCGGCTCAGGTGGCTGGTACCGAGTCCCGGAGTTCAATGCCATCGCGAGGGAAGCGACGGTCGAAGGTGTAGACCACCCCGTGCCCGGTCTGTCGGGCTTCTGCCCAGATCAGGGCGTCGGCAAATGACACACGCCCTGACGGCCTACAAAGCAGTAGTGCCTCAGCAACTAAAGGAGTCTCCAATCCGACCACGGATAGGTTGGTCCGCTGTACCAAATCGAGCAGGGCGTCGACCGCCTCGGGCCGGCTAACCCCGTAGCGGACCGTCAAGACGAATCCGCACTCTGCGAGCGCGACGGGCGTGACTGCAAGTTCCTCTTCGCGCTCGATGATTTGGTCGGCAGCCAAGGCCAACTCCGGCGGGTCGTTGGTCAGGTAGCGAACAAGGACACTTGTGTCGAGGAGCGCCCTCACGTTGCATCGGGCGAGGTGAGGAAGGCCTCAGCGTCTTTAGCCCAGGCCTCAGCGGCTGCGGCTCTCGCTTGCTCCCATTCCTCGTCGGTGGTGATGTGCCGCTTAATGTGGGGCGCCAGAATGCCCCTGAGCGACCGGCGATGCCGGGGTGGCAGGAAGTACAACTCGACATGGCCACCAACCACTTGCTGAAACACCTGCCAGCCTGGCTGCACGCCGAGCTGGTCGCGGATAGCCTTGGCTACCACTATCTGGCCCTTGGTTCCCACCGTGTGCCCTACAGTCATACTCATCCGCCTTTCGTATGACTAGTGTACCGTTGTATGACCCAAGGTGTCAGGCCTGAGGTCTTGCAGGCACTTGGTCGGCGGCGTGGTAGCTGCTGCGCACCATGGGGCCCGACTCCACGTGCTTGAAGCCGCGGGCGAGGCCCTCGTCTTTCAGCACGTCGAACTCATCGGGGGTGTAGAAGCGCTCCACCGGCGGGTGGCCGGGGGGCTGCAGGTACTGGCCGATGGTGAGCACGTCGCAGTTGACGGCGCGGAGGTCGTCCATCGTCTGCAGCAGTTCGTCGTGGGTCTCGCCCAGGCCGACGATGACGCCGCTCTTGGTCACGCCGTCTGGCGCCATCAGCTTGGCGCGGCGCAGCAGTTCCATGGCCCACGCGTACTTGCCGCCGGGGCGCCAGGTGCGATAGAGCCGGGGCACGGTCTCGGTGTTGTGGTTCAGGATGTCGGGGCGGGCGTCCATCACGATTTGCAGCGCCTCTTCGCGGCCGCGGAAGTCGGGGATCAGCACCTCGATGCCGCAGTTGGGGGTGCGGGCGCGGATGCGGCGGATGGTGGCTGCGAACACCGACGCGCCGCCGTCCGCCTGGTCGTCACGGTCGACGGAGGTGATGACGGCGAAGCGGAGCGCCATGCTCTCGACGGCGCGGGCCACCCGGTCGGGCTCCTCGAGGTCGAGGGTGAGCGGACGGCCGGTGGCGATATTGCAGTAGGCGCAGGCGCGGGTGCAGACATCGCCCAGGATGAGGAAGGTGGCGGTGGCGTGTTTCTCCCAGCACTCGCCGATGTTGGGGCACATGGCCTCTTCGCACACGGTGTGCAGCTCGCTGGTGCGCATGATGTCGCGCAGGCGGGTGTAATTGGGCCCGCCGGGGAATTTAGCGCGAATCCAGTCGGGCAGCGGTGACCGGGCGGGTTTAGCGGTTGGTGCAGGGACCGTTGGGAGTTCTTGCATGCTTCCATGATATGCGATGGCGCTGGGGGGAGTGAGCCCCCGGACCGCCGGCTGAAGCCGGCGGCTTGGGGCTGGACTGGCCTGGTCCGCCGGCTGAAGCCGGCGGCTTGGGAATCCCGCGGTCCGGCCATGGGTCGCCGGCGGTAGACTGGGACGCATGACGACTATTGGACGGCCCAGGATCGTGGTGTTGGGCGGCATCAACGTGAACATGGTGGCGGTGACGGCGCGCGCGCCCGCAGCCGGCGAGACGGTGGTGGGAACGCGGTTCCTGCGGTATGACGGCGGGAAGGGCGCCAACCAGGCGGTGGCGGCAGCCCGCATGGGCGCTGACGTGGCGCTGGTGGGCCGGGTCGGCGACGACGCGTTCGGACGGGAGTTGCTGTCGGGCTTGGCGGAGCGTGGCGTCGATGTGGGCGGGGTGGGTGTGGCGGAGGGGGTGAGTTCGGGCGTCTCGCTGATTACGGTGGAGACCGGCGGGCAGAACCGCATCATCCAGGTGCCGGGGGCGAACCACACCTGCGGGCCGGCGGAGGTGGCGGGGGTGCGGGCGCTGCTGCCGGGAGCGTCGATGCTGCTGCTGACGCTGGAACTGCCGCTGGAGGTGGTTGCGGCCGCGGCGGAGGCGGCGGTTACGGTGGGCGTGCCGGTGATGCTGGACCCCGGGCCCGCCAAGCCGTTGCCGGCGGAGCTGTACCGCTGGTGCAGCGTGATCACGCCTAACGAGACCGAGGCGGCGACGCTGGTGGGGTTTGGGGTGGACGACGACGCGTCGGTGGTGCGGGCGGCGCGGGAGTTGCAGCGGCGGGGGGCAGCCAGCGTGGTGGTGAAGCTGGGCGGCCGTGGTGCATACGTGGCGATTGCTGACAGCGGCGAGTTCGTGCCGCCGTTCGCGGTGGCGGCGGTGGACTCGGTGGCGGCGGGCGACGCGTTCAATGGAGCGCTGGCGGTTGCGCTGGCCGAGGGTCTACCGCTGCACGAGGCGGTGCGGGTGGCCTCGGCGGCGGGGGCGCTGGCGGTCACGCGCCACGGGGCGCAGGATGCGATGCCGCATCGGCGCGAGGTGGAGGCGCTGCTGGCGGAGGGCACGTAGCGGGCATTTGCATCGCTTATCGCGCATTCAGGCACGGATATTGTGTGCAAAATCGGCCCCAATGGGGCCCGTTTGGCGCGTTTCGGGCGCGTTTGGGCCCGATTTTGTGCCTGGCAGCGAGTTTGAATGGAAAAAAGCCATATTTACGCGAACCAGCGTGGCCCCAGTGGCGGTTGCTGGGGTTCGCGGGCCGTGGTGCGGTGACGCTGGCATGGGTAGAGGGTACGCCCGGGTGGGGGCGATAAGCGAATGCTGGTGGCACAGTGAGGGGGATTGTGGCGAACGGTGGCGCGGCCTGCGGGGAGGTGCGGGTGCTGGGCGGGGCGGGGTGGGGTGGGGTGGGGCCACCCTCTCCCTACCCTCTCCCTACCCTCTCCCTCGAGGGAGAGGGTTTCCGGCCCGCGGGGTGGTGATCTTCATGGGTTCTGTTGGAGGAGGCGAAGGCGGATGACCGAGGCTGAGAGCTACGCACGATACATCGTGAGTAGCATTGATCATCTGTTGGAATGCCTGACGGGGCTGGACGCTGCCGGTCTGAACTGGCGCCCCGCGGCGCCGGACGCAAACAGTCTGTTTGCGATGGCGGCCCACGCCATTGAGAACTGCGCCGAGAATGTGCTGGGCACGGCCTGCGGGGTCCCGATGTACCAGGGCCGCGAAACCGAGGCTGAGTTCGGCGCCTCCAGCGATGCGGTGACGCCGCTGCTCAACCGCTGGAACCAGGTACGGGCCGACATCCAAACCTTCTTGCCGACGCTCAGTGCCGAGGAGCTGGCGGAGGAGCGGGTGCACCCCCGCCGCGGCGCCATCACCACCCGAGAGGTGCTGCTGGTGGCTGCCCGCCACGCCGCCGAGCACTATGGCCAGGCGCAGCTCACGCGGGATTTGTGGTTGGCGGCGCGGGTTTAGGGGCCCCGGCGGGCGAGGTACTCGGCGCTTTGCATGAGGCGGTCGCGGATGTAGGCGGGATCGGCCTTGTACCAGCTGCGGAGGCCGGCGCGGTCGTTGGGGATGGGGTCGCGGCCGAGGAGTTCGAGGTAGAGGTCGCGCACGGCCCGCACCCAGCGCCCCGCCTCTGAGGGCTGGCGTTCGATATCGGCGAGCGGCTGCTTACTGTCGATCCCAGGCCGCTTGGGCTCCCGTAAGCATGGGTATGACTGCTGTGCGGTGGCGGGTACCAATGGCTGTCTCTCGGGCCCAATAGGTGGCATCTTCGCGCCAGGTTGGCTGCGCGCCGGGTGTTGCAGACGTGCTCGCGCTGGGAGCACATGCCAGCACGGTCACCACGCAGAGGGCCCACAGGTCTAGTGAGGGCTTCGTCATCGGAGCAGCCTCGGATAACGATCGTGGCCGAGGCCGAGGACGTACGGTGGCCAGAAGCTCTTGTTGATCACGCCGTACGCCTGTTCGCCGCATACGGCCCGTACCTGTGTCTCGATGAAGGTAGCGGTGCCGGTTCGCAGATTCAGTGCTCCCCAGGCAAATCTCGGTGGCAGCAGGCAAACGTACTCCTCTGTGAATGCGATGACTTCCTGCTTCGATTCGAATCCACCGCCCTGCCCTCGATAGGTGACAACACCCCCATACGCCAACACCACATGGCCCGTGTGCTTTAGGCCGAGTAAGAATGCAACGCCATCCAGCGTGCCTCGCCAGCAGTCGAGGACCAGAATGACCGGCGTCCCCGCCTCGTAGAGGCGCAGGCACTCTGCTTCCGGAATCCGCTCAGCGGTACCTACGAACGGAAGAGTCACCATCCCAGCTACCGCCGTAGCAGCCGGTGGTAGCTGAGCCCCAAGGGCCACCTCGGGTGGTAGGCCCTGCTGCTGCAGTCCAGCCCATCGTGTGGCATGAGCTTCGGCCTGTGCCGTGGCGGTGGCCCGAATCCCTGTCCCCCACTCGTCATCTCTCGACACGGCCCGGGCCTCCAGCCCCTCCATTATCCGCTTGGTCGAGGCGGTGGCCTGGGCCCGCTGGGTTGTTTCCTGAGCCGCCATCCGCGTGGCCATCGCCTCCCTCACTGCCGTTCGGGTCGCTTCGACACTGTCGGCCGGGGCCAGCGGCGGCGGGGTTGCGAGCGGCGGTGGCTCCCCTTGTTCGACGGTAACGCACGCCAGCGTGGCGGCGATGAGGAGGACGCCGAGGACGAGCAGGTGTGGGAGCATTCGTGTTGCCATGACTACAGCCTAGCGCTAGCATCGAGTACACGCCCGCCCCTTACCCGACGCCTGCCCGACGGGAATCCCACGGCGCGCTGCATGCCGATGACCCAGCCTCCGCCCCACCCATACACTTGCCCCTGCTGCGGTCACCTCGTGTTCGACGAGCCGCCGGGGTCGTATGGCAGATGCCCAATTTGCTTCTGGCAAGACGATGTCGTTCAGTTCAAGAAACCCACGTATAGCGGGGGCGCGAATCGCCCGAGCCTCGCTGAAGCCCAGGCCAACTTCGCCCGTTATGGTACGAAAGATGGCTTCCTAAACCCACGGGTACGGCCGCCTCGACCTGATGAGCCGCTGGACCCGACATGGCGAGCATTCGACGTCACGACCGACCTAATCCACGACCCGGGGCATCCCGGTATATGGGAGCAGATCGATTCGCTCCTGCCTGCTGGTGAGCAGTTGCGCGTCATGCATGCGCCACGTACAGGGAGCGACGCTTGGTATATCGAGCTCGACATCTACCGAGCGGATGGTTCCCACTACCGCTCCGAGCTACAGTACCGTCCAAGAAAGCGGGATACGGATCCGACCGAGACGTTCTATTACTGGCGGCCGCGCTATCGTGCCATTCGTGAGGAAATGGGCCGGCAGCGGTCGCAGGTGGTGCGTACCGCCGATGGTTTTGAGGAGTTGGTCACCTGGGACGATGTGACCTAGAGAACGCCGGGTAGGCGGCTGCCACCACCCCCACCCGTCCCCCTCTGCTACAATCAACACAGACTATGAGTGCACCCGCTAGTGCTACCGCCCGACCGATGAGCCGAATGAAGCGCGACCTGCTGTTCTTCGGCATGGCCGTGGTGGTGTTCGTGCTGGATCAGGCCACCAAGATCGTGGTGCGCGGTAGCCTGGCGCCCGGCGAGTCGATACCGGCCGATGGGTGGTTCCGGTTCACGCACGTGACCAACACGGGGGCGGCGTTCGGGCTGTTTCAGGGGCAGGGGCCGCTGCTGCTTCTCACCACCGTCATCGGTGTGGCCGCGATTGTGACGTATTACCTGTATCCGCCGGTGCAGACGCCGGTGCTGACCACCAGCCTGGGGCTGCAGCTCGGCGGGGCCATCGGCAACCTGGTGGACCGGGTGACGCTGGGGCATGTGACCGACTTCTTCGACTTCCGCATTTGGCCGGTGTTCAACATTGCGGACTCGGCGATTGTGATTGGGGTGATTGTGCTGACGGGGTACATGCTGCTGTTCGACCGGACGAACAAGGCGTCGCCGACGAGCGCGCAGCCGGAGCGGTAGGAGCGGGGCGTATGCGCAAGAGCCGCGGCATGGCTCATCTACCGGCCAAGCTCCTCGTGGTGTGACGCAGGTAGTGGCACATGGCTCGGCTCGCGGCCTTCGGATGAGCGCGATGGTTCCCTCCGCCCACCCATGAAACTTTTAGGAGTCGAGGGGGTTCCCCCTCGAACACCCCCGCCAGAAAGGGCTACCGCCCTCTCTGGACTCTCCCGGCTTCGTAGAACATCACTCTCAATGCGTCGCACCACCAGGAACCGAGGCGATGCCCCTCGGACACCCCGCCAATGAGGCTCTACCCCTCTCTACTCTCTCCCGCCCGAACAGGTGACGCCCGATGACCCTCTCCACACCACTGCGACTGATTGTTGAAGACGACGGTGACCGGCTGGACCGCTATCTGGCCGCGCACACCACGGTCACGCGCTCGCAGTTGCAGCGGCTGATCGACGCCGGCGCCGTGACGGTGAACGAGCGCATTGCCAAGGCCAGCCTGAAGCTGGAGCCGGGCGATGTGGTGGAGGCCGACCTCCGGGCGCCCGTCGAGACCGACCTGGTGCCGCAGGCGATGCCGCTGACCATTGTGTACGAGGACGCCGACCTGCTGGTGCTCGACAAGCCGGCGGGGCTGGCGGTGCACCCCGGCGCGGGGCACCCCGACCACACGCTGGCCAACGCGGTCATCGCGCTGATACCCACGCTGCGGGATGCCGGCGACGCGCTGCGGCCGGGGATTGTGCACCGCCTGGATAAGGACACCTCCGGCCTGATTGTGGTGGCCAAGCATGTGGCGGCGCAGGAGTACCTGGCGCGTCAGTTCCGGGAGCGGGTTACCGAGAAGCGTTATCTCGCGCTGGTGGAGGGGCGGCTGGTCCCCGAGCGCGGGGCGATTGAGGCGCCGATTGGGCGCGATCCCGGCTATCGGCAGCGGATGGCGGTGGTGGAGACGGGCAAGGATGCGCGCACGACGTATCGGGTGCGGGAGTATCTGCCGCAACACACGCTGGTGGATGTGGGGCTGGAGACGGGCCGCACACACCAGATCCGGGTGCACTTCGCCGCCATCGACCATGCGGTGACGGGCGACCCGGTGTATGGCGACGCACTGGATTGGTGCGCCCGCCAGTTTCTGCATGCATGGCGGCTGCGGTTCCACCGGCCCAGCGACGACGTTGTGGTGGAGGTGACTTCGGAGCTGCCCGAGGACCTGCAGCAGGCGTTGGAGCACGCACGGGGGCTTTCGGTGCTGTAGCGGGTGAGTGCGGCAGGTAGTGTGGTGTAGCTTGGCTCGCGGCCTTTGGATGAGCGCCAGGTTCCCACCGCCCACCCACGGAACTTCTTAGGAGTCGAGGAGGTCGCCCCGCGCCGTCGAAGGCATTGGATGGGCGCCCTCGCGATTCGATGACATCGACCGTTTTGAGCGAGTTCCTTGGGACTAGAGGGGGTTGGTTCGCAGCCAGCCGATGTAGTCGGCCACGCCCTTCACCACCCCGAACTGCGGCGTATAGCCGAACACTTCCTTGACCCGGTCGGCGGAGAGGTAGTTGTTCGGGGGATTGCCCTTGGGGTTCTGGCCGGGCTTCAGGTTCACCGTGAACCCAGGCTCAACAGCCTTGACGGCATCGGCCAAGTCCTGGAAGGTGGCCTCCTCGCCCTGGCTCACGTTGTAGGTACGGTACGGCAGCTTGTCGGCGGTGGTCACCCGCTGGAAGACGGCGGCGACATCATGCACGTTGGAGAAGTCGTTGGTGTCTTCGGCATAGGGAGCGCCCGCCGGCCCGTAGTTCGGCTCCACGCCTTTGACCGCCGCGTGACAGAAGCGGCTGGGCATGTTCATCAGCGAATAGTACATGGGCCCGTAGACGGCGCGCATCCGCACTGCGCCCACGTCCAGTCCGGTGCGATCCGCATAGTGGAACAACAGCACCTCGCACGCCTTCTTGAAGGCAGCCGTCTGGTTCGCCGACTCTATCGGTAGCGGCATGTCCTCAACGTAGGGACCGGCGGGCAGTCCCTGGTACAACGTGGACGAGCTGGCGAAGGTGAGCCGCTTCACGTTCACAAAGCGGGCGGCCTCCATCACGTTCAGCAGGCCGTACATGCTGGTGCGATAGTCTTCGGCCGGCGATAGTCCTGCTGCGCCCGGCATCGCCAGGTGCACAATGCCGGTCACCTTGTGCTTTTGCGCCAGCGCCATCACGTCATGAGCACTGGTGACGTCGAGCTGCTCGATCATCACGCGTTTGCCCACTTCGTCCTTCCAGAAGGCCGGAACGCGATAGGAGCTGTGGTAGCTGACCACCACGTTCTCGCCGGCATCCAGCAACGCGCGCACCGTATGCAGGCCAATGAAGCCCATACCACCGGTAACCAGAATCATGAAGCTCTCCTTGCGGTACGGCTACAGCGGGTTCGTGCGCAGCCAGTCGATGTATTCGGCGACGCCGCGGTCCAGGTCGTACTGTGGGGTAAACCCCAGATCGGCCTTCACGCGAGTCATGTCCAGGTAGAAGTCGGTGGGGCCGGGGTTCGGGTTCACGCCGGGTTTGGTGGCCACCTTCGCGTCGGGCACCACGCGCTTCACCGCTGCCTCGAGTTGCCCGTTGGTGAACATGACCCCGGCGCCGGCGTTGTAGATGCGGTTCGGCAGCGTCTGCTGCAGTGTGGCGCGTGCGAACACCTGCGCCACGTCCGTCACATACGCCAAGTCGGCGTTCGCGTCGGCGTATGGAACGCCGCTGGGCGGGTAGCTGGCCTTCACACCCTGCACGGCGGCGTGGCAAAACCGCCCCGCCATGTTGTACAGCGAGTAGTACAGCGGGCCGAACACCCCCGGTGGCCGCACGGCAGCGACGCTCATACCGGTGCGGTCGGCCCAGTTCAGCATCAGCACTTCGCTCGATTTCTTGAAGGCGTTTATCTGGCTATTCGATGCGATCGGCAGCAGCATGTCCTCGCGCAGCGGGCCGGCGGTAAGACCGCCGTACACCGAGTTGGACGAGGCGAACACGAAGCGGCGGGCGCCGGCCGTCCGGGCAGCCTCGAGCATGTTGATGAGACCGTACATGCTGGTGATGTACTCGGCCGAGGGGTTATTCCCGGCGATTGGCGGCATGGCCAGATGGACCACGCCGGTCACGTGGTGTTTAACCGCAAGCGCCATCGCATCGTGGGTGCTGGCCACATCCAGGGTTTCGGGAAATACCCGCGTCCCAATCACATCGCCCCAGATTCCCGGAACCCGCCATGATCGATGCGAGGTTGGTACCACCGACTCGCCAGCATCCAGCAGCGCCTTCACCACGTGCATGCCGATGAACCCCATGCCGCCCGTCACCAGGATCATATCCGCTGCTCCTTTGGTAGCGCCGCCCCAGCTACGACCAATGAGCGAAAGCCATGCCGCAGCCGGTGCCGCCGGCGGAACGATAGCAGGGGATGTACTCCAGCAGGTTCATCTGCTTGTTCGCCAGCGCGCCGGCCGCCGCCAGCCATACCAGCGACTGCCCGTTGGCGCCCTGGAAGCGGTTGCGGGGCAGTGCGTGCAGGGTAGCCGTGTCTTTGGCGGCAATCGCATCCAGCACCTTGCGGTCCATCTCTTCGTCGATCACCGGGTGACTGAACCCGCCGACGGCGAGCACGCCCACCCGCAGGTTGCCTTCGAAGGTGCTGACAGCTTCGGCGATGGCCTGCCCGATCTCGTAAAAGCGCTTCGAGGTCGGCACGTTCGGCGGATAGCTGGCGTTGAAGATCACCGGGATGAGCGGGACCTGCTTGCCTTCGAGGAGCCGGGTGTTGGTGAAGCCGAAGGGGTGCCCGATGCTCTGGCCTTCCAGCAAGTAGCGAGAATGCGCA
>CAXNDA010000006.1:0-17660 GCA_964200875.1 Chloroflexota bacterium
GTTCGGCTTCACGATAACGCGCCCCTCGTAGTCTGCCATGCCGCTGTGGCCGCGCAGTTCGTGCCGGCCGGTGCTCAGGCAATAGGCACAGGCGTGGTGCGCCCCGCGGTAGGGGTTTGCGAGCCAGCGATAGGGCAAGCCGGGCGTACGGACGCGGCTCACCAGACGTCGGCATAACTCTTCGGAATAGGGTTCCATGGCGGGTACAGTATACGAACATATGTTTGTATCATGCTACCTGCCTGCGCCCTTACCAAGAAGACTAGTGGTGTGCCGCAGCAGATTACGCTGCGGCGCGCACCCCTGGGTTACGGGAGCATCCGCTCGCGGACGTAGTCCAGCGCTGAGAGCTTCAGCGTCGACGTGTCGGGCACGACGCATACCAGGTCGGAGTGACGGGAAAATGACACGACAGTGAAGCAAGTCGGGATACCGCCGGTTGGGTGGCTGGCCTGTGTGCTCTCGTCAGCCAAATTCAGCGTCGTCGTCGCTGAGCCATCGAGCGGTACGACGACCAACTTCACGGCGATCGGGATGGCCAGTGGGCCCCAGGTGAGCAGCGCGGTCGACCGCCCGCTGAGACCCACCGCTAGGTTACGGACACCTGCTGGCGTGGTGCCGGTGCCCGGCATCGCACATACCACGTCCGAGACACCGAGCGGGATGGACCCGTCCAAGCTTATGAGGGCGTAGCAGACCAGCTCATTCGGCAGAGTCGTCGTATCCTGAAACGCTACGTCGGTGCCAGGAAGCGTGGCGAGAATCGCGTTCTTTCCCGTGGTGGCGTTGTGGCGGAACACCACGTACCCCGTCTGCAATGTGCCGTTGTCCCATGACAGGCGCATCGTATCAACCGTCAGCCGCAGCTTTCGACCACCGGAGATCTGCCCGTCGTCGTTCTGAATGGTGATCGTCGCTTCAGGCTTCTGGAGTGTGGCTGCGCCCGTCTGGCTGCTGAGGCGAACGGTAAACGTCTCCTCCGGCTCCGGGAATCCATCGCCGTACACCCGCGCCGCCAGTGTCTTCCTGGTTTCCCCAGGTGCGAAGGTCACCGTAACGTCCTTGATGGGCTCGTAATCCACGTCTGGCATAGCCGGCTGCGCCCCTCCAGCCCGGCTGGACGCCCTAACGGTCACAGGGCTGGCGGACGCTGGGGTCAGAGTGAGGTTGAGCGCAAAGGACGTGAAGCCGGAGTTGCCCTCCAACTGGGCGCTATCGG
The DNA here is from genome assembly GCA_964200875.1 of Chloroflexota bacterium. Lineage (GTDB taxonomy): Bacteria > Chloroflexota > Dehalococcoidia > SHYD01 > SHYD01 > SHYE01. The sequence continues at coordinate 1,220 of CAXNDA010000006.1, forward strand.
CGATGGCCAATGCCGAGAGCGCGGTAGCCCCCTCGGTGGCGCCCAGGCTGCAGTGTGCACCGGCTGGGCGCACGATTCCCCGCTGGTCCACCCCCAAGACCGGAGCCCCGGCACACACAACGCCATCGCCGGCTTGCAGCACGGGGCTCGAGGTCGAGGGGAGGTGGGTGAAGGTTGGGCCGCCGTTGCCGACCAGCGGGCCGAGGAGGGGGTTGCCTACCAGCGGAGCCTGACCAGTGATAGTGCATCCGGCGGTGCTGCCGATGAGGTTGGGGCCGACGGCGTTGACCGCGCCCTTGCAATCCGGCACGCCGGCCCCCCAGTTGCCGGACACAATGCTGTTGGTCAGTGTGGTGGTACCACCCAGGGTGGAAACGCCCCCGCCCGCCATCTCTCCGGACGCCCCCGCAGAGTTGCCTGTCACGGTGGTGTTAACAAGGGTTAGGGCGCCGAAGTGCTGGATGCCGCCGCCATCGTAACGCTGCGTCTGGTTGCCGGAGATGGTGCTGTTCGCCACGGTCATGGTGCCGGATCCGTAGATGCCGCCCCCAGCATCGCGGGCGATATTGCCGCTGATAGTGCTGCGGTTCACCTCCAGCACGCCCTGGTTCCAGATGCCACCCATGCCGTTATCGCTCACGGTCACCTGATCCAGGCGGAGCGTGCCATCATTCAGGATCGCCGAGAAACCGGGTATGTTGTCCGGGATGCCTGCCCGGTTAATGCCGCTTACTGCAACTCGCTTCATCGTCAGTGTTGCGCCGGGTTCAACAAAAATGGCAAAACCCGAAAAGTACCAGTCGTTGGTTAAAACGACATCCTGACCGGTGCCGTCAATGAGCACACCGGCAGGGTTGGTGAAGTTGAACCCCGAATAGATGAGATGGCTGCCGCTCACCGAGAACGTAATGGTCACCGGCGTTCCGGCGAGATAATTCGCCTCCGCCGCGGCGGCAATCAGCGTGCAGCCGCCACTATTGGCAAGGCACACGCCGTCGAGCACAGCGTCGGACGATCCAAGCAAGGAGTCGACCACAAACACCACCGGGGCGGCGGCCGGCGCTCGGTCCGGGGCCGCGAAAGCCGTCTCACGTACGGCCTCACTGGCTGTCGAATGCACCAGCATGACGATCAGCCCCGAAAGGATCCAGCGCTTCACTGTATGTCGAGTCACGTTCGTGCCTCCTCTAATGGTCTCTTTGGAGCGTAAGGAGCGCGCGCCCCAGACTACAGGCCGAAACGTCCCGGACCGCAAGTACTCTTGACCTGCATCAAGCAACGGCGCGCCGCGCACACCACCCAGGCTCAGCGAAGCGGGGTGCGACCGGTGTACAATCAAGGCAGAACCGCTCGCAAAGAGTCACGCGGTTCGGAGGTGGCCCGTGCCGATACCAGGTGGCCCAGAGTTGATTATCTTGCTGGTCGTCGTGCTGATCGTGTTCGGCGCTGGCAAGCTGCCCGAGGTCGGCGGCGCGATTGGTCGCGGCATCCGGGAGTTCCGTTCGGCGCAGACGGACGATACCCCGGCGGTGCAGGCTCCGGCTGCGAAGCCCGAGGGCGCGACCGAGGCCAAGAGCTAGCCGTTTCGTACGGCCGGTTTCCGGTCGTTACCGTGACTGGTCACCACTGGCATTCGCTGCCGTGGCGCCCAACAGCCCCCGGCATATCCAGCGATCTTGGGGTATGCCAGATTCTTCGTATAGCATGAGTGGAAACGCTCATGCTATACTGTCCCTTGCATCGCTTCCCTAGGAGAACAACTGGGTGAGACCGTACGAGTTGATGTTTGTGATAAATCCCGGCGTTGAAGAGCCGGGCGTCGAAGAATTAGCCGGGCGGGTGAGCAAGTATGTCACCGACCATGGCGGTGAGGTGATGGTGCAAGACTTCCTGGGGAAACGCAGGTTGGCTTATCCCATTGGTAACCGCATGGAAGGCACCTACGTGCTGACCCAGTTTCAGATCGAGCCGCCCGAGACCGCGGAGCTTGAGACTCAGCTTCGCCTGAACGAGCAGGTGCTGCGGTTCTTGCTCGTCCGGCGCGACGAGTAGCGTTGGTTCTGGAGTCAGGCAGTGCGTGACCTTAACCGGGTAATGCTGATTGGCAACGTGGGTGGTGAACCCGATATGCAGTTCACCGCCAGCGGTGCCGCGGTTGCGCGCTTTCGCCTCGCCGTGAGCCGCCGCCGGCCCGGCGGGGCCGAGGGTGCCGAACGCGGGCAAGAGCAGACCGAGTGGTTCACCATTGTGGCCTGGAACAAGCTGGCGGAAACCTGCAACCAGTTCGTGACCAAGGGGCAACGCGTCTACGTCGAGGGGCGCATCGAGACCCGTACCTGGGAAGGGCGCGATGGCCAAAAGCGCTTCGACCTGAGTGTCGTTGCGTCAGACGTGCTGTTTCTGGAGCGGCGAACCCGCGCTTATGGCGAAGGCGAAGCCCCAGAAGGTGAAGGCGATGACCTCGATCCCGAGGATCTGCCGTTTTAGTTAGGTGAAAGCGCCGGGGAGCCCCCGGTAGCATGTGCACTTGAGAAAGAAGGAAGGCCGTGACCACTTCGAATGCGGCGCCGATGCGCTCCCCTCGTCCGGAGGGCGGTCGGCGATATACGCCACGCCGCAAAGTCTGTGGGTTCTGTGTAGACCATACAGACAACGTTGATTATAAGGACCTGGAGCGGCTCAGCCGTTACGTGTCTGAACGCGGAATGATCGAGCCCCGCCGCAAGACGGGCACCTGCCTCTGGCATCAGCGCAGGCTGGCCATGGCCATCAAGCGGGCGCGCCACCTGGCGTTGCTGCCCTACACTCAGGCACACATGTGGACCACCGGATCGCTGGTACTGCGCCGTGGCGCCAGCCGCGGCGCGCCGATGGTAGCGCCGTTGCGAACCCCAGCGCCGCAGCACGCCGCTGCCGCCGTTGTCGAGGAGATGGAGGCCGTGGCCCCCGTCGATACCGAGCAGGTTGCGGTGGCTGCCGTGGAAGTGGAAGAGGTTGCGGCCGCAGAGGCGCCGGTGGCCGAGATGCCTGCTGCTGAAGCCGCAGCAACTGGCGAACCCGCTGCGGAGGCGGAGCCCAAGCAGTCGTAACCGTTCGAGAGCCAATTCCCAGGTAGAGCAAGCATCCAGGCGCCACCACTGCCGCACCCACGGCATGGTGGTGCTTCGCTTCTCTGGTGGTGGCGGAGATGACAACCAGTACCCCAACCCAGACCGAACCAGAACCCCTAGGGACCCGCGACCGGCGATTCGCGCAGCGCGGCAAGCCCGCCAAGTTCAAAGCCCCGCACCTGCTGGTCGGGGCGTTGCTGCTGGGCCTGCTGCTGGCCGCCGTGGCCTTCAGCTATGACCGCACGTACGAGGCCCCCCTGCGGGAGCCGATGGTGCGCGTGAACGAGAACGTGTTCTCGCTGCGTGACTACGTCACGCGCTTGCGCCATCTGCAGGCCGAGGGCAAGCTGCTGGGCCAGCCGGTCAACTTCAGCACCGATCCCTTCCGGTTGCTTGAAGACCTCGTAAGCGAGGAGCTGATTCTCCAAGGCAGCCCGCGCATGGGCGTCACCGTCTCCGAGGATGAAATCACGCAAGAGCTGCGGGCCCGCTTCGGCACCGTGCTGCGCGAGCAGGAGAAGCTGACGGAACAGGAGCTGCAGCAGCGGTTTCAGGAATTGCTGCGCCAGCGCTTGAACGACGTCAACCTCACCGAGGCGCAGTACCGCACCCTGGTCCGCAACTCGCTGTTGCGGCAGAAACTGCGGGAACGGCTCGAGGCTCGCGTGCCGGCGGTTGCCGAGCAAATTCACGTCGAGGGCTTTCGCGCGCAGGATCAGAATGTGGCCCGCCAGTTGGCCGACCAGTGGCGCAAAGGAACCGACATCATCCAGATCACCCGCAGCGAAGGCGTGAGCCCCGAAAGCCGCGACGAGCGCGGCGACATGGGCTGGCTGCCGAAACGCGGCTTCGACCCGGGTATCGACGAAGCGATCTGGAAGTTACCCATCGGCGAGATAACCGACCCCTTCTTCACCGGCAACGGACAACTGGTGGTCCGCGTTGTGGAAGGGCCAGCGGTGCGCGCGGTCGAGGGCGCCGCCCGCGAGCGCTTGAAGGATCGCGCGGTGGAGGACTGGCTGGAGGAGGAGCGGAAGGTCAACAAGGTTGAACGCTACTTCGATTCCAAGCGGTATGACTACGTGGTAGACAAGGTGCGGGAGTACCTGCGGTAATGACCCGGCCCACCGGCGCGATAATCGACGCTCCTCCGCAGGTGGTGGAGGTCGGATTGCTGGGCATGGGCGTAGTGGGGGCGGGCGTCGCCCGGGTGCTCACCGAGCGCGCGGCGGCAGTGTCGAGCCATACCGGCGGCACCGTCCACCTGCGGCGGGTGCTTGTCCGAGACATGGCCAAGGCCCGGCCCACGGTGCTGCCCCCAGGCACGGTGACCACCACGAGCGCCGACGTCTTGGATGACCCGGCCATCAGCGTCATCATCGAGTTGCTCGGCGGCGACGAACCGGCCCATAGCTACATCCGCCAGGCCTTGGCTGCCGGCAAACACGTGATCACCGCCAACAAAGAGGTCATCGCGCGGCACGGCCCCCAGTTGATGGCGTTGGCGCGCGAACACGGGGTGGCGCTCCGCTACGAAGCAGCCGTTGGCGGCGGCATCCCGCTGATTGTGCCCTTTCGCGAAAGCCTGCCCGCCAACGAGATTTCGAGCGTCCGGGCCATCATCAACGGCACCACCAACTACATCCTCACCCGAATGAGCCGCGAGGGGCTGGATCTCCCGGAGGCCCTGCGTTCAGCGCAGGAACTGGGGTACGCCGAGGCCGACCCGACCAATGACATCGAGGGTATCGACGCAGCGTACAAGCTCTCGATTCTCGCCAGCTTGGCCTTCCACTCACGGGTGGCGCCCGGCGACGTCTACCGCGAGGGCATCACCAAGCTCACGGCCCGCGACTTCCGGTACGCCGCCGAGCTGGGGTACGCCATCAAGCTGCTGGCGATTGGCAAGCGCAGCGGCGACCGCATCGAAGCCCGGGTCCACCCCGCCTTCGTGCCGCTCGACCGGATTCTGGCCAAGGTCGATGGCGTCTATAACGCTGTCGAGGTGGAGGGCGACCTGACCGGCGAGGTGATGTTCTACGGGCGCGGCGCCGGCGAACGCCCCACCACCAGCGCCGTCGTGGCCGACGTTATTGAACTGGCGCGTGACATCTGCAGTGGCGTTGCCGGCCGCGAACAGGCGCCGTTGAGCACGGACATGCCGGTGTTGCCCATGGAGGCCGTCCGCACCCGCTACTACGTGCGCATGTCCGTGAGGGACGAGCCGGGCGTTCTGGCGGGCATCGCCGGCGTCCTTGGCGAGGCGAACATCAGCATCGCCTCGGTAGTGCAGAAAGAGGTTGATGAGCAGGCCGGCACCGCCGAAATCGTGCTCATGACCCACCTGGCGCAGGAAGCGAGCATGCGGTCAGCCTTGGCCGGCCTCGCCTCAGTACCCGGCGTCGCGGAGATAGGTTCCACGGTGCGGGTGGAGGGCTAGGTGGAGCACGTCACGCCTGGCGCCACACCCGACAGCCTGCTGCAGTGGCTGGAGGAGGAACAGCGGCAAAACAAAGCCACGCTGTTCCGGATTCAGCAGCAACTCGAGCAGGCAACCAACGCCCTTTGGTCGCTCAGCGAACGCGTCAACGCCATCGAAGGATCGCTGGCGGGCGTGATGGGGCATACTACACGCCTGGCGCACGCCGAAGAAGAGTCACGCCAGAACAAGGAAGCGCTGGAGCGGCTCGGCGTCACGCTCCAAACTCATGTGCAGAGCACCGAGGCTGAGGACCGTTCTCGTCAGACGGAAAGCGACCGGGACCGGCAGTCTCGCACTGAACTGGAGCAAAAGGTCGAGGCGGTCGCCCGTATCCAAGACAACGTTCAAGACCGTATTCTTGCGCAGGAGGAAGCGCATCGGGGGGTGCAGCAGGAGCTGTTTCAGGTCACCGCGCAGTTCGACCCCCTACGCGGTCAGGACGAACGCCTGATGAGCCTAGTCACCGCCCTCCAAGCGCATGTGAAGCGCCAGGACGACGGGATAGAACAAGTGCAGCGCGAGCACGAGTCGCTGCACCAGCAGGATGAAGTCTTGCAGGGGCGCATCTACAACATCGGTGACCAAGTGCGCCGCATCGAGAGCAATACCGGCCTCGCCGAATTGGAGGAGCGCCTGTCACGCGAGCTTAAGGAGCAGTCCGAGCTGACGCGGCTGGAGCGCCAGCGTATGGAGCGGCTTATCGCCGAGCTGGAATTGGGATACGATCAGTCCCGCACCAACATCGACAACCTGCAGCAGGAGAGCACGCAGACCTCCGGCCGGGTGCAGGCCTTCGCCGACCACCTGGAACACCTGCGGCAACAGATGTGGAACCTGCGCACCGAGCTGGCCGAAGCCTTTGGCGCGGTAGCCGGTACCCAGGAACAGCACTACCGGCGCGCGCTCGCCGAACTGGAGCTGCAGATCCGTGAACTCGGGCAGTGGCGGATTGCGCCCCCAAGGACCTAACGTGGAAACTGGCATCCTCTCTCGATACCGACCATACCTACCCATCACCTCCGCGACGCCCATGCTGACCTTGGGTGAAGGCAGCACCCCTCTTGTCGAGGCCCCGCGCCTGGCCAAAGAGGTGGGCTGTGCCGAGCTGTACTTCAAGCTCGAGGGGTGTAATCCCACCGGTTCCTTCAAGGATCGGGGCATGGTACTGGCGGTGGCCAAGGCGTTGGAGGACGGGCACACCGCGATCATCTGCGCCTCTACCGGCAACACCAGCGCGTCGGCGGCTGCGTACGGGGCCAAGTTTGGCCTGAAGACCTATGTGCTGATACCCAAAGGCGCCATCGCGGCCGGCAAGCTCGCCCAGGCCGTCCTGTACGGCGCCATTGTGGTGGAAGTGGCCGGCAACTTCGACGATGCACTCACGATTGTCCGTCAGCTCAGCGAGACCCATCCCGTGGGTTTGGTGAACTCGGTCAACCCCTTCCGGCTGGAAGGGCAAAAAACCGCCTCGTTCGAGATTGTCGACGCCCTGGGTGATGCGCCGGACCTCCTGTGCATTCCGGTGGGTAACGCCGGCAACATATCCGCCTACTGGAAGGGCTTCAAGGAGTACCACCAGGCAGGGAAGGCCAGCCGTCTACCGCAGATGATGGGCTTCCAAGCCGCGGGGGCTGCCCCCATTGTGCTGGGCGCGCCGGTGGCCGAGCCGCAAACCGTGGCCACCGCCATCCGCATCGGCAACCCGGCAAGCTGGAAGCTGGCGACCGCTGCCCGCGACGAATCCGGTGGGGACATCCAGGCGGTGACCGACGAAGAGATACTGGACTCCTACCGGACGATGGCATCGCAGGAGGGCATCTTCGGCGAACCGGCCTCGGCGGCGCCCTTCGCCGGCCTGCGCAAGCTCAAGCGCGACGGCGTCTCACTGGCTGGCAAGCGCGTGGTCTGCGTCGTCACCGGCAACGGCCTGAAGGACCCCACCACCGCGCTCACCGTCCAAGGGCAGCGGTACGATGTGCCCGCCACCTATGACGCCGTCGCTGCCGTCATTCGCGACTGCTAACCGTCCGCTTACTTCATTCGAAAGGCCCTGCCATGCTGTTCGCCCTCAACGGAAAGCGCCCCATTGTCCACCCGTCCGCGTTCATCGCACCCTCCGCAGTGCTGATAGGCGACGTGGTGGTGAAGGAGGACGCCAGCGTCTGGTTCAACAGCGTGCTGCGGGGCGATTCCGGCCAACTGCTGGTGGGTGAGGGCAGCAACGTGCAAGACGGCTCGGTGCTGCACGAGGGTGTGGTGTTGGGCAAGCGGTGCGTGCTGGGGCATCAGGTGCTGGTGCACGAATCGGTGCTGGGCGAGAGCATCCTGATCGGTAACGGCGCCAAGGTGATGGCCGCCACCATTGGCGATGGTGCGGTGATCGCGGCCGGGGCCGTGGTACTGGGGCCGGTGGAGATACCAGCGCGCACCATGTGGGTCGGCATTCCTGCCAAGCAGCTACGGGAAGCGCCGGAGAAGACCCAAGCCATGACTCGGGGTACCGCCCAGCACTACGTCGACCGGCGGGCGCTCTACCTGGCCACCCTCGAACCCGCCGACGCCGAGGCCGAGGCCTACCTCAAGCGGGCGCAGGCGTCGACCTAACCAGCCTGCTCCCGCCCGCCCTCTTGCGGCGACGGCGTTGCGGTCCAGGTGCGGAAAGCTGGGAACGCCACCCAGATCACACCGCAAAACCCCACCAAGAGCGTACCCAGCACCAGGAACGTCAGCGGTGCTCCGACGAACTCGGTGGACACGCCCGCGGCGAGCGCCCCTAAGGGGCTGAGCCCGGCGTCCAGCATATAGATGCTCATCACCCGGCTGCGCAACGCGTCGGGTGTCACCATCTGCAGAATGGTCATCACCGTCGCGTGGAACATGATCTGCGCACCGCCCATCACCACCAGCGATAGCAACGCCACCTCAAGGGTGGTGGTCTGCGCGAACCACATGATGGACGCGCCGTAGACCGCCAACGCGAGCAGCGCAAACTGGCCTTTGCGTTCGATGCGGTTCGCTACGCTGGCCAGCGCCAAGGTGCATACAACCGCGCCAATGCCAGGCGCCGCCAGCATCAGGCCGAGGCCGTCGGGCCCTACCTTGAGGACATCTTTCTGGAACACCGGCATCAAGGCCTGGGCGGGCTGCCCCAGGAACGTGGGCACCAGGGCCACCAGCATAATCGCCCGGAGAATCGGCGTTTTGAGGACAAACGCCGCACCCTCTTTGAGGTTCTCGAACGCTGAACCCTGCCGCACGGCCCCCGCCCCATGGGAAGGGACCCGCATCAGCGCCACCATGCCGAACACACCGGCGTAGGCAACGCCCTGCACCCAGAAGTTGCCCCCGGCGCCAAACATCGCGATCAGAAAGCCGCCGACGGACGGGCCGAGGATCTTCATGATGTTGAACCCAACCGAGTTCAGCGCCACGGCGTTGGCCAGGTCGCTGCGTGGCACCACTGCGGGGGCCAGCGCCTGCCGCACCGGCTGGATGATGGACCAGCCCGCACCGGTGATTGCCGTGAATACGAATAGGTGCCAGACCTCGACCGCGCCCGCCAGCACAATGCCGCCCATGATGAATGCGGCGATAAACTGCACCGCTTCCACCCACAGCAGCACCAGCCGGCGATCGGTGCGGTCGGCTACCACGCCGGCAATCGGCCCCACTATCAGAAAGGGCAACGCCCGCAGGCCGTTCAGCGCCCCCAACAGTACCGAGGAGCCGGTGAGGTCGTACACCAGCCAGCCGAGGGTGACCTGCTGCACCCACTGGCCCGCGCTCATGAACATGGTGCCAAGGAAGAGCAACCGGTAGTCCCGGTGCTTGAGCGAAGAGAACGTCTCAAGCCGGATACCCCCGCCGGAGCCGTGCGCCTGAGCGGGCTCGGCGGCAGCGGCCGGTTCGGGCTTCTGCGCGATATCGGTCATGCTATTGACTCCAGTCACGTAACCGGGGCATGCGCCACGCAATCAGCAGCGCCATGAACACCACAATCACGCCCATAATGGTCACGGTGTCGGGGGCCCCCAGTTGGGCAGCCGCAAGCCCACCCATCAGCGCCCCCGCGGGCTGTAAACCTTGGTCCAGAAAGTAGATGCTCATCACCCGTCCTCGCAGTTCGGCCGGGACAATGAGCTGCAGGATGGTGTTGTTGGTGGCATTGTAGACCACCTGGCAGGCTCCCACGCCGGCCAACGCCAGCAGCGACAGCGGCAGCGACCCGGCACGGGCAAACAGCACCATGCAGATGCCCCAGCCGACCAGCGCCACCAGCATAATGCGGCCCTTGTGCTCGATTCTGGTGGCCACCGAGGCTAAGACCAGCGTCGACAGCAGTGCGCCGACGGCAGGCGCGCCCAGCAGCAGCCCCAGGGCTTCGGGGCCAAGCCCCAGCACGTCTTTCTGAAACACCGGCATCAGCGACTGGTACGGCATGGCCATCATCTGTGGAACGAGGGCCGAGGCCATCAGGGTGAGCACCATGGGATCCTTGGCCACGTAGGCCAACCCCTCCTTGAGGTTCGCCCACATCGACCCACCGCTGGCCGACCTGGGGCTCGGTGGTAGCCTCATCAGCAGCACGCTGCCCAACACCACCGCGTACGCCAGACCCTGCACCACAAAGTTGCCGCCGGGTCCGAACGCGGCGATCAGCATGCCGCCCAGTACCGGGGCCAGCACCTTGTTGGTGTTGAAGCCCGCAGAGGTGAGGGCTATCGCGTTCATCAGGTCCTTGCGCGGCACCACTTCCGAGATCAGGGACTGTCGCGCTGGTTGGTTGAAGGCCCAGGCAGTGCCGGTGATGGCGGTGAACACGAACAGCAGCCAAACCTCTCGGTGCCCGGACTGTACCAGCGCTCCCATAAGAAACGCAGTAGACATAATGATCAGGGCGACTGCCCCCACCACCCGCTTCCGGTCGACCCGGTCTGCCAGCACGCCGGCGAACGGACCGATGAGGAGAAACGGGATAGCTCTCAGGCCGTTGAGGGCGCCCAGCAACAGCGAGGACCCGGTCAGGTCGTACAGCAGCCAACCGAGAGTTACTTGCTGTACCCACTGCCCGGCGCTCATGCCCATGGTGCCTATGAACAGATAGCGGTAGTTGGTGTGGCGCAGCGCGGCAAAGGTACCGAAACGCCCGCTACCCTGCGGGGTTGAGGGCCGTGGTGTGCTGGCGGGCGGCGCGGCGGTACTGCTGGTGGGTTCCACGTGTGTCGGGTGCCGATCGCGAGGGTGCGAGAAAGGGTGGGCCGGCCTCCAGTGTACCCCTCAAGATTCCCGCCGGATAGATAGGTGATGCTTAATGTTTGAGCTTGGGTTGGTTAAATCAGCGCACTCACCAGCAGCCAGACGCCGGATACGATGAACAAGCCGCCGGCAACCAGCTTCACCGTCCGCTCCGGAATGCGCTTGCCCGCCATAACGCCGAGCAGCACCGCCAGGCCGTCCGCCGCCACCATACCGGCCGTCGAGCCGAGCCAGACGGGCACCGCGTCGCGGAACTGGCCGGCAAGGGTCACCGTCGCCAGCATGGTTTTGTCGCCCAGCTCAGCGACAAAGAACGCGATGGCCACCGTCATGAACGGCCCAAACCGCGAGGGCTTTGCGGCTTCGTCCTCGTCCAGCGAGTCGCCCCGCAGCGTCCAGAGCCCGAAGCCGATGAATGCCAGGCCGCCGAGCACCGCCACCCAGACTCGGGGTAGTGTAATGCCCAGCACCTCGCCAATCGCTACCGAGAACAGGTGCACCAGCAGCGTCGCCGCCGCCACGCCAGCCAGAACCACCCCCGGCTTATACCGGGTGGCGAACGCCAGCGCCACCAGTTGCGTCTTATCGCCCATCTCGGCGAGAAAGATTGCTCCGAACGATAACAGTAATGTCTCCACGTACCCTCCTTATACCCCGCAGGGCAAAAAAAATGCCAGACGCACGGGCCCAAGGGCGATCACTCGTCCCTCGTGGCCCGAACGTCTGGCTAAGCTAGCGCTATGCTAACCGGCATGGCCAGGGCGCCGTAACGCCCAGTTTGTTGACCGTGCCCGCGGACTAGTTCCGCGCAGTTACTCCCGCTCGAACACATCCATTGTACCCCTGCTCGTCCGAAACCAGAGCAGGGTGCCCGACAGTTTTTTGGCGGACCAGCGTCTGCAAAACTTCACCCCTCCCGGCCTGCCCCGCAGTCTAGCAACGCCCTTACCCAGGACGAGACCACGACCGCCCCAAGCTATAAATGCACCAGCACCTCGCTTGGAGCCGCCAACACCACATCGGGCGACGCTGCCAGAAGCGCCGAAGGGTCCGCCGTGCCCCAAAGCGCGGCAGCGCTCACCGCTCCCGCGTCCCGTGCGCCCGCAATGTCGAAGGGTGTGTCGCCAACCGCGAGCACTCGGGCGGGCGCCACCCCAAGCAGCCGGCACCCCAGCAGAAATGGCTCAGGCGAGGGTTTGTGGCCCTCGGTGTCCTCGAATCCCACGATAGCGGTGAAATACTTGCTGAGCCCCATGCGCTCCAGCTCGTGGACGACACTCCACTGCGGGTTCCCGGCGGCGCCGGTGCGATAGCGGCTGGTGACCAGCGCCAGCGATACCCGCTGGCGCTCCAAGGCGGAGAGCGCGTCGCGAACACCCTCGAACGCCTCCAGCGGGGCACGTTCCGGGTGGTAATAATGGTGGCGATACGCCTGCACCAGACTGGGGATAGCGGGATCCTCACCCAGCAGCCACCGCAATTGGTCATCGATGTACGGGGCACTGTTGATGGTCTGCGTCGCCTCGACGGCCGAGACGGGTCGCGCCAGGTGGTCAGAAAGGCAACGTTGCAGCGCTGCCACTCGTGCTGGCAACGAGTTCGCCAACGTGTCGTCGAAGTCAAAGATGACTGCGAGCGGTTGGGCGCTACGTGCGGTTACTGGGTCTGGCACGCGGGTAACAACTCCAAAAGTGCCGAGGTGCTTGCCACACCATGCCAGGGTACAACCGCTAGGTCAAGGCTTTTCGACAAAAGGTGCGCGCAGTCCGTATCCTAGCGAGACCATCCCCTTGAGGTGATTGCGTGCCCCTCTATCTCTACACTGCCCAATACACCGCCGAATCGCTGGCCACCCAGGTCAAGCAGCCGGTCAACCGTGCGGAGCGTACGCGCGTACCGGTCGAGCGGCTAGGCGGGAAGCTCATCGGCGCGTGGCATGCCGTGAGCGATCCGGTCCACTTCGTGGCGATCATCGAGATGCCGACGGAAGAGGCGATGGCTTCGCTCGCGCTTGCCTTCGGCGCCGGCGGCGCGGCTCGCGAGCATAAGTGGACCGCGCTGCTGACCCCCGAGCAATGGGTGGCAGCGCTGCAGCATGCCGGCGACACCGGCTACCAGCCCGCGGTCAGCCACGAGGAGGCGTCTAATGTCCGATAAAGCGAAACGGTTCCGCACCGCACTGAACCGGCCCGAGTTACTGCTCATTCCTGGTGGCTTCAGTCCCTTGCATGCCCGCGCCTGCGAAGAAGCGGGTTACGAGGCGTTCTTTATGTCTGGTTCGCAGGTCGCCGCCTACATCTTCGGCCTGCCCGACGTGGGCATTGTCAGCATGCGAGACATGGTGGAGTGTGTGCGCAGACTGGCGAACGGCAGCAACATTCCGATATTCGCCGATGCCGATACGGGCTATGGGAACGCCGTGAATGTGCGGGCCGCAGTCCAGGAATACGTGAAGGCCGGCGCCGCGGGCCTGCACATCGAGGACCAGGAGTTCCCGAAACGCTCGGGGACCAAGGCCGGCAGACGCTGCATCTCGGCCGATGAGGCTATCGGGAAGTACCGGGCGGCGGTTGATGCGGCCCGTGAGCTGGACCCGGACTTCGTGATTTGCGCCCGCTGCGACCTGATAGGCGCCGAAAACGGCGGCTTCGAGGCGGCCGTTGAGCGCTGCCTTCGCTACAAGCAGGAGGCCGGCGTCGACCTCATCTGGATCAACACTATTCCCGACCGCCAGCAAGTCCAGGAGGCGCTCCGGCGGATCCCCGGACCGGTGATCGCCACCTACGCCGGACCACCACCACAGCCTACGCTGGAGGAATGGCAGGCGTGGGGGGCAGCCGCTGCCATCTTCCCGGCCATGACCACCGCAGCAGGCCTGCAATACGTGTGGGACTACCTGAACGACTTCAAGGCCCGCGGGATGGCCGCTACCGCCGACATACAGGCTCGGACCCGCGCCAGTGCTTGGGGAGTCGCCAGCTTTGGCGAATTGGTCGGTGAATCGAAGGTGAAGGAGATTGAGGAGCGCTATCTGCCGGGCGAGCAGCAGCGCGACTACGAAGGCACGTTTGGGCATAACCCCAGCGTCTAACGGTGCCGCCGCCGGCAGTGCGCCGGGCCCCTACCGGGTGCTGGTGGCAACGCTGTTGCTGGCGGCCGGCGCGGCGAATGGCGTGAACTTCATGGCCGCGTCCCCGCTGCTGCCCGTGTTCATGGCCGACTTCGGGATCGAGAGCGCGCAGGCGGGGCTGCTGTTCAGCGTGGTCCCGCTGTTTGCCACCGTCAGCACCATCCCTGCGAGTCTGCTGAGCGCACGGTTGGGTCTGCGCGTGACCTATGGCCTTGGGCTTGTGCTGATGGCCGGCGGTCTGCTGGTGCTGCTTTTCCCCAGCTTTTGGGGCGTGCTCGGCGGCCGGGCCTTGCTGGGCATGGGGGGAGGTGTGCTGCCGCTCGGCACCGCCATCACCGTCCAGTGGTTCCGCAGCCGTACACTGCCGCTGATCAACAGCGCCGCCTTCGTGTGCCTCAGCCTGGGATTTACCGCCGGCTTGGGTGCGACGGTGCCCTTGGCCCAGGCTGCGGGCTGGCAGACGCCTCTTGCGCTCTACGCGAGCTTGGCGGCAATCGTGGCTGCACTCTGGATGCTGCTGGCGCGCGATGGGCCCTACGGCCGGGGCGAACCCACCGCAACGGCCGAGGTGACGCCACGGCGAAACGTCTACCTGCAGCGCCGCACCTGGCTGTTGGCCATCGGGTTTGCCGGCCCCATCGCCTGTTACGATACCTTCACCGCCTGGCTCCCCACCTACTACTCCACCGTCGGCGGCATGGACCTTGGCCAGGCGTCAACCCTTGTGGGCGTGCTTGGTTTGGCTGGCGTACCGGGCGCGCTGCTCGGCGGCTGGCTGACCTCCCGCAGCGGTGTGCGCCGGCCCTTCATCATCCTGCCGGGCGTGTTGCTGCCGCCGACCGCCCTGGCGTCGTTCCTGCTCACCGATCCGACGTTGCTGGTTGGCGTACTGGTGCTGTTCGGACTGCTGGCATGGGGATTCAACCCTGCCTACGTCACCATTCCGATGGAGCTGCCGGGCATTTCCGCCGTGGACGTGGGCGCGGTCCTATCGGTGGTCTTTACGCTGACCGGGCTCTGTGTGTTCGTGCTGCCCCTCGTCGTCGGCGCCTTGGTCGACGCCACCGGCTCATTCGTACCCGGCTTCATGCTGTGTGTGGCCACCTCCAGCGCGCTGCTGGCCGTCGGCGTGATCCTGCCTGAAACCGGCCCGGGGGCGGCGCCTCAGGCCGGTAGCAGGTCCAACGCGGCTACGTGACGCGGGCGCAGCATCCCGAAGTGCTTGCGATCGATGGTGGCGAGCTTATGCTCACCCAACCGCTCGACAATGGCCAATACCGAGGCGTCGACAAAGCCGATATCGGCGTCTGCGTAGCGGGCACAGAGTTCACGCACCCGCGGGAAGTCGGCGGCCGTCAGATCGGCCACGGCGAATGCCCCGGCCGCGATATCGTCGAGCAGCTGCACGAAGACCGCGGCTGTGAGCCGGTCGTGCACGAAGTAATCCACCTCCACCAAGACGGGTGCGGGGATCACGAGGGTCTCGCTGGCCGTTTCCAACAGCCGGCGACACGCGACGTGATGCTTGTCGCTGCGGTCCATGGCCGCCAGCAGCGGGCCGGTATCGACTACGAGCGCCAATCGCGTGGCTTGGGGCGTTCGTTGCTGGCCCGCTCCGAGAGGTCGCCATCGCCCGAACTTGCAATCCCGAAGATGGTCGGCCTCGGCCGATTGAGAATTGGTGTATCCATAAGGACCTCCCATGAGATGCGCCGTTGTCGCAGGTGCAGAAGTTGCCTTCCTAGCAGGGTGAGTGCATAGGTCGGGCGGTATCCGCGCGTCCGGTAGCTGACGGTAGCTTCAGCTACCATGGTGCCCGATTCTGGGGTGCCGAGCGCGCTGAGTTCCTCCACAATACCATCGGCGATCATGCGCTTCAGCGCGTAGTGGAGTGTGGAAGGATCGATCGCCTTCCCCTCTGTTGTGTCTGCCGAGGTCTGCGCTGTGGCGATCTGCCGGGAGAGTGCGACCCGCGTTGCGCGGTTCATGAGTTGCAGCGCGCGAAGCACCAGCCAGGAGGGTTCACCCATTTTGGCGTAGAGTTGTTCGGTGCGGTCGGGGGCTTGTGCCATGACTCCTCTCCTGGTCTGTCTCCCACCACTTATTGAACGATTCAAGTTTAGTCGCTCTCTTTCAGTATTACAAGCTTTTGACACGCCTGAGTGCGGGTCTTAGACTGGCGTTAGACGGGTACCGGAGTCATATATGATTGAGATGGCGGTTGACAGCGTTCGCGTCAGCCTGATGAATTACCAGCGGGTGGTCGTGCTCAAAGAGAAGAGCCTCGATCGCTATCTCCCGATCTGGATCGGCCCTGCCGAAGCCGAGGCGATTGTGGTGCAACTCCAAGAGGTGCAGGTACCTCGCCCGCTTACCCATGACTTGCTCAATTCGGTCATCAGTGCGCTCAATGCTGAGGTTCGTTCGGTGGTGGTGAACAAGCTGGCGAATGACACCTTCTAC